>NZ_BMBX01000029.1:0-42531 GCF_014634905.1 Sporomusa sp. GT1
AGCACACATTGCCATTGTATTGCCGGGCGTCTCATTTTTCAAAGACCGTTTTTACTCCTTACAGGAATGCTCCTTATTTTAATGGGGAACTACATAAATCAAATTGACTTAAAGCAGAAACTGGCGTATCATAAAAATGTTATAATTCTTTACAAGAAGAGTCTCAAACACAGACTCTCCTTACATTTTCGGGGAGGCGCATATATTTTGCAGGATTATGCTTTTTGGGGTTCGGTTATTGTTTTTCTGATTACCTATATTCTGATTATTTTGGAGAAAATCCCCAGAATGGTAGTCGCCATGGGCGGCGGTATCATCATGTTGCTGCTGGGTTTCTTGACCCAGGAAACCGCCCTTAAAGATGATATTGATTTTAACACCCTTGGCCTGCTGACCGGCATGATGATTTTAGTGGCTGTTATCCGCCGTACAGGCGTATTTGAAGCTCTTGCCATTTGGTCTGCCAGTATAACGCGCGGTGAACCACTGAGGCTGCTGGCGCTGTTGTCGTTCATTACCGCCACGGTATCGGCCTTTCTGGACAATGTTACCACCGTACTTTTGATTGTGCCGGTAACACTGACCCTGACCAAGATGCTGCAAGTCAATCCGCTGCCGTTCTTAATTTCTGAAATAATTGCTTCCAATGTTGGCGGTACAGCCACTTTAATCGGCGACCCGCCTAATATCATGATTGGCAGTGCAACAGGACTTGATTTTAATTCGTTTATAATTAACCTGGCTCCCATTAGTATTATCATTTTAGCAGTAACAATTGCCCTGTTATTGCTCATCTACCGCAAAGATTTACATATAGATGAAAAAAACCGGGAAGCCATTTTACAGCTTAATTGTAAAGAAGAGATTAAAGACTGGCAGCTATTAAAAAAATCACTGGCTGTTCTTGCTCTCACCATTGTTGCTTTCTTTTTGCATGGATACCTCCATTTGGAATCAGCTACCATTGCCCTGGCAGGCGCTATCCTGCTCATGCTGGTTAGCCGGGTAGAACCTGAAGTCGTCTTAGCAGAAGTGGAATGGCCGACTATCTTTTTCTTTGTCGGACTGTTTGTCCTGGTAGGCGGTTTAAAAGCTACCGGCGTAATTGGCGAACTAGCCCATTGGACACTTAGTGTGACCCATGGCGATATAGTGCAAACCTCGCTCCTGGTGCTCTGGATATCAGCTATTGCGTCTGCCTTTATTGATAATATTCCTTTTGTCGCCACCATGATTCCCATGCTCCAGGAAATGGGGCAATTATCCGGCATGAGGCTGGAACCGTTATGGTGGTCACTGGCGCTGGGCGCCTGCCTTGGCGGCAACGGTACACTCATCGGCGCCTCAGCTAATGTTATTGTTGCCGGTATTGCCGAAAAAAATGGTGTCCGCCTCTTATTTATTCCGTATTTTAAAATCGCCTTCCCCCTGATGATCATTTCCATCATCCTGTGTCATGTGTACTTATTGTTGCGGTATTTTTAACATACATTCAAAAGGGAGCCTGTTATTAACAGACTCCCTTTTCCTGTCCTGCCTGACAAAACGCAACAAAAGCATCGACAATATCCGGGTCAAATTGCGTTCCCCGACAGCGCAGCACCTCCTGCACGGCTGCGGCCTGTGTCATCGGCAAGCGGTAGGAACGGGCACTGGTCATAGCATCAAAAGCATCGGCAAGGGCGATGATTCTCGCTCCCAGCGGAATATCCTCGCCCTTCAGTCCTGCCGGGTAGCCTAAACCATCCCAGCGTTCATGATGATACCGAACGATTTCGGCCGTAGGCCGGAGCAGCGTGACTTTATTTAAAATTTCAAAACCCACCTGGGGGTGACTTTTAATGACATTAAACTCATCAGGGGACAGCCGGCCGGGTTTTAACAGAATATGATCAGGTATACCGATTTTCCCGATATCATGAAGATGGGCAGCCACATGAATGTTATCCTGACTGGTTTTTGTCATGCCCAATTCTCTGGCAATGGCGGCCGCAAGCTCGGCCACCCGGTCTGAATGTCCTCTGGTATATGTATTTTTAGCGTCAAGCGCCGCTGTAAAGGCCTCCACAAACTCGTGTATGCCGTCTTCCTGGAATAATTTATCCATTAATGAGTCACACCTTTCTGGTTCTCCTGTTCTTCGCCGGCGGCCTGTCCCCGTGCCTCGCAGTCATAATAGGCTACCCTGTCTCTACCCGAATTCTTGGCATGATACAACGCCAAATCGGCATATTTATACAGCTGTTCGGTATTACAACCGGCGCTGCCGCAGACGCCAATAGAGCAGGTAAGCTTCATACTCTGGCCATCACAGGTTTGAAAGGAATAGTTTTTGATACTAATCCGTATTTGTTCGGCCAAATGCATAGCTTCAATACTATCTGTATCGGAAAGCAGCACCGCGAATTCTTCACCGCCAATCCGGGCAACCATATCGCTACGCCGGATACGGTTGCGCAAAATAGCGGCAATGGCTTGCAAAACAGTGTCCCCAGTCTGATGCCCATGGGTATCATTAACTTTTTTAAAATGATCTACATCCAGCATAAACAAGGAAATATTCTGCCTGTTGCGATTTACCCGGCATACTTCCTGCTCCAGATGGTCAAAGAAATGACGTCTGTTCGACAAGCCTGTCAGTGAGTCAGTCATAGCCATCTCGATAAGACGCTTGTTAACCGTTTCCATCTCTTCTTTTTGGTCAAGCAATTCCTGTCGGGCCGCAGCCAATTCGTCGATGACAGCCTTTAATTGACTTTCCCGCAAATTAATCGCCCGGGCCATCCAGTTCATATCACGCCTTACAGAGACAAATTCGTTCTCGTCATCACCTGCCGCCAATTCGTTAGGCAAGGCGATAGGAACCAAATATTTTCCGTCTTTGACATGTTGGCAAAAACGCCGGATGGCCTGCAGGTCTCTGGTTACCAGCCACTCTTCCGCCACATAGGGCCCCAGCAGTCCCACCAATAGCGCGATACCTGCCCCGATTGCCACTTGATCGATCATTATAATGACGGAAACAGGCAGAACTGCCCCTAGCATCATCAAAATTTGCAGTTTTGTCGTAATTCTCACTGCCATCACCTTTGTCATGATTGAGAATAATTATCATTTATGTTCTTTTAAAAAACGCCAGTTCTATAAAGCTGGCGTCATTGATAATCATTCCCATTTATTATTGTATTGTACTTGCGCCCTGTTGTCAATTACCATTTCGTGCTCCGCGTTGCCTATAATTCAAAATTTCCTGCAGCCTCAGGTTGATAAAGAAGCTTTTCTACTTTCAGCCGCACTATTCCGCCAGGAACCTGCCAATCCAGGATGTCATTTTCGCGATACCCTAAGATAGCGGTACCAATAGGAGCCAAAATAGAAATCTTGTCCTCCTCCAGATCGGCATCGGCCGGATAAACCAATACATATGTCATTTCTTCCTCGGTATCCAAGTTTTTCAGTAAAACCTTAGAATTCATAGTAATTACATTACCGGGAATTTCTTGCGGCAGCACTACACAGGCACGGTTAAGCTCCTGCTGCAGATGGATAAGATATTCCTTACCGCCAATACCAAATTCCCTTTCGGTGTTAATAAGTTTATCCAGCTTCTGTTTATCGGCCTCTGTGATGAAAATTTCTCTTGACATGTGACTCTACTCCTTATTGATATCTTACGTCAAACGCAAAATATAGTTTAATAAAAAAATTCATATAATTGTATTATTCAATAAATATTCCGGCAATTCCTGCTTCCCGGGAATGTACCGGTTTTGTCTCCCGGAAACATTCGTATCGGCAGCAGAATCGTTTTTTAATAAAATCGCAATATCTGTAAAGCAATAGTTTCCTCCCTGCGAACTAAAATAAATCAGAAACAGACTAGCCCTGGAGGAATTTAGTATAACCTCGCGAATATTATTTACATCAAGTTTAGAAGGGTAACTACAAATATGAAACTAGCGCATCGTCTAACTCAGCTTGGCACCGAAAATGCTTTTGAAGTACTCAATGAAGTTAACCGTTTAAAAACGGCAGGCCGTGATATTATCAGCTTCGCCATCGGTGAACCTGACTTTGATACTCCGGAACATATCAAACAAGCAGGCATTACAGCCATTCAAGATAATTTTACCCATTACAGTCCTTCAGCCGGTATCTTACCGCTTAGAGAAGCTATTGCCGGCTATATTGCCAAAACCCGCAGCCTATGTGTAAGCCATGATGAAGTGGTGGTAACCCCCGGCGGCAAACCGATTATCTACTATGTCCTGCATGCACTGGTGGACCCGGGTGACGAGGTTATCTATCCTAACCCTGGTTTTCCCATTTACGAATCCGTTATCCGGTTTACCGGCGGCATACCTGTTCCGGTCCCCATTCTCGAGGAAAAGGATTTCAGTATCGATACTGCCGAATTAGAAAAGCTGATCACCCCCAAGACCAAGCTGATTATTTTAAACAGTCCGCATAACCCTACCGGTGGCATGCTTACGGCCAAGGATTTAGCGCATATTGCCGACCTGGCTCGCCGCCATGACTTATGGGTATTGTCTGATGAAATCTATAGCCGGATTACCTATGGCGGAACCTTTGGCAGCATAAGTTCACTGCCTGGCATGCAGGAAAGAACCATCATTCTTGACGGCTTTTCCAAAACCTACGCCATGACCGGTTGGCGGCTGGGTTATGGCGTCATGAACAAAGAGCTGGCTGTCCATATTGCCCGCTTGATTACCAACTGCGAATCCTGCACTAATACCTTCGTGCAGCTGGGCGGTCTTGAAGCTTTAACCGGTCCGCAGGACTTTGTTAACGGCATGGTTGACGAGTTCAAGGCCAGGCGCGATTTAATTGCCGCCGGTCTGAACAGTATTCCCGGGTTCTCCTGTAAAATTCCCAACGGCGCCTTCTATGTCTTCCCTAACGTAACAGAGGCATGCAGGCGATTGGGGCTGCCTGACAGCAAAGCCCTGCAGCAGCACCTGCTCTATAACGCCAATGTCGCGGTACTGCCACGCTCGGCGTTTGGCAAGCGAAACAGCGGCGAAACACAGGAATATCTCCGCTTCTCTTATGCAACCTCCTGTGATACGATCGCAGAAGGCTTGGAACGTATCGAAAAGGCTATGCGCTTATCGTAAAGCAAACAGCCGCTCTCTGCAACTTTTCAGTTCCCGAATCATTACCAGGCACGCTCCTGGCGGCAAATGCCGCAGGAGCGTTTCTGCTTCATAGTTTAAGCAAATTCATGGTTTTTTCATCAGTAATGCCGCTTTCCGGCAGCCGGTTATCCCGCTGAAAGGCCCTGAGAGCAGCTTCGGTATCTTTGCCGAATACGCCTTTGGCCCGCTCCTGGTAATAGCCCAGGGCCACCAGCTTAAGCTGTAAGACAACAACATCCGGACCGGCGGTCCCCCGCCGCAGCACCCTTGCGATTTTAGGCTTGGGGCCAATAATGTCAACCGGCGTACCGATAGGCACCCAGCCGTACAATTCCTCCGAATCGGCATTGCGCATGCGAATGCAGCCATGGCTGGCAAAACTGCCGATTGACCAGGGCGCACTTGTGCCGTGGATACCGTAGCTTCCCCACGAAATATCCAAACCCATCCAGCGGGTCCCCATGATTTCACTGGGGCTCCAGCCTTTGTACACGATGTTCCATTCTCCAACCGGCGTAGGTGTCGCTTGTTTACCGACAGCAACCCGGTAGCGTTTGAACAGCTTATCATTATCATACAGTTCAAGCACGCGGTCATAGATCCGTATTACCAGGCGCATCTCACCTTCCGGTGCTTTGGCCGGTGTACTGACCGAGTAATTCAGAGCGGCAGCATCCATATATTCGAACAACCAAATCCCGCCAAACATGATAAACAAGGTTGCAATAATGATACCAAAGCAGTTTTTAGCCCTTTTGGCATTCCAACAAAAAAAAGGCATCAGCACTGCCCCCTTCGGCATTTGTTATTACTATCATATTAGCGGCAGTTGCTGCCCATGCTTATAAAATTGGCCGGTGGCTGAATCTTATCAATATTTTTTTGCTTATTTAAGATATTGATCTGCTTTAATTTTCACTACCACTTTCCGGACAGTAAGGCCAGGTTTGCTTACACAGGAAGGGCGATGGATATCCCATGGAAAGAATACGGCAAACATGCCGCTGGAAACTTTTATCGCTATTTCGTCTTTTACCGCCGAATAAAAGGTAGCGTCTCTTTCCGCCAGATACCCTTCCGGTTCCGCTGTTCCGCTGGCGATGTCGCCAAAACCCATGATTTCTTCGCCGGAAACGATATATTGAATGTCGATATATTTACTATGGGTTTCGGCTTTACAATTCTCTTTTACGTCAGGTACATACTCCGCAACAATGGCGTACAGGGCATCGCCATCAATAACATGTTTCCCCAAAGCAATTGTTGAAAAATCGGTATCTCTTAAATACTGCAGCCCCTTTTGCAGCAAGGGCATATTCAACCCGGCTTCTTTATCCGCGTTTTTGATATAACCTAATATCATCTGCCTACACTCCTAATTGCTATTTACTATGTATATGTAACTAATACGCTTATCGACGGCAAATTCCTCCCACAACCAACTGAACGCGCGGCTTCCGCTTTCCCGTTATGATAGCAGGGCACAGAACACAGCCACTATCCCAAGCAGGAAAAACTTCTCAAAATGTAGTATAATCTACCAAGTGCCACCACTTTCAAAGCCGAAGTTCATCTAAGGAGAACCCAGCATGTTTCAAAAACTGCGCCTTAAACTTACCTTAATCAATGTTTCCATCATCCTGGTCCTGTTCCTGCTGCTCATTGTCAGCACCTATGGCTTCGCGAACATCAACATCAGTAATCGTATTGAGTCAATAGCAAATAAAATCATGGCAGACATTCAGGCAGATATCATAACCGACCTGCCGCTGCGTCGCCTGCCGCCAGGCATCTCACCCGGCAGAAGCCCCGCCGGGGAGCCGCAAAGTACGCCGCCAGGCAGCCGGCCTGCCCCTCCGCCGGGTATGCCTCCCGGGCCTAATTTCTTCTTTGTGAAAACCACTGCAACCGGTGAGGTTATTTTCCAGTCTTCCGGCCAGCCTCATGATGCAGAACAATTGAAGGTGCTAACCGACCAGGTTCTGCAGACAGCCTCACCCCAGGGTACTATTACCATAGCACAAACCGATTATTTTTATCTGCAAGCACCACTGCTCCATCAGCCGGGACAAATCATTCTGTTTCATGACCTGGCTCAGGAAACCGGCATGCTGCGAACGGTCCTGACCGCGTTGCTGGCTGTCGGCGCAGTCTGCGCGATTCTTTCGTTTGGCGCCAGCTTTTATATGGCCAACCGGGCCATGACACCGATAAAACAAGCCTGGCAGCAGCAGAATGATTTTCTCTCCGATGCCTCGCATGAACTGCGGACACCCCTGACTGTCATTCAAACCAACCTGGAGATTGTCCGGGAAAGTCCTGATGAAACGGTGGCCAGTCAAAGCAAATGGCTGGATAACATCCAGGAAGAATCCATCTGTATGATGAACCTGATTAATTCGTTGTTGTTCCTGGCCCGGGCCGATTCGGCACAACAACCCTTGCATAAAGAACCCTTAGCTCTCAGTATGACTCTCTTGCAGGCAGCCGCTCCGTTTGAGGCAGTTGCTATCCGAAAGAAACTATTCCTTGATGTAAGCTCCCTTGCCGCACCTGTGATTGTGGGTGACGAAGCCCGTATCAAACAGGTCATTGCCATCTTATTGGACAACGGCCTGCGTCACACTCCCCCTGGCGGTAAGCTCCTGGCAGCTTTGTCTCAGTCGGAAGGAAAAGCCGTTCTCACCATTACCGATTCAGGTGAAGGCATTGCGCCTGAGCATTGGGAGAAAATTTTCGACCGGTTCTACCAGGTAGATAAATCACGCAATAAAGGCGGCTCCGGGTTAGGGCTGTCTATCGCCAAATGGATCATCGAAAACCATGGCGGGACGATTGCTGTAACCAGCACACCGGGAGAAGGAACCACCTTTACTGTCCGGCTGCCTGCTCACCCTGACCGCTAGAATCCGTACAGCATTTTATCCAGCTAACTTTTTTCTAATAATTGTATAAACTAAATATATTTTTAACATTTTTCTGCGAGAATATCTATAGCAAACAAAAACCAAGGACGGTAAATTTTCCACAAGGTTGTGACGCCAAAGGATGTCGTTCCATGAAATTATTACTGGTAGAAGACGAAGTCAAGCTGGCCGATTCCCTCTCCCATCTGCTGCGGCGAAATGGTTTTGTCGTTGATGCCGCTCTTGACGGCCAAACAGGCATGGAAATGGCCTGCACCGGTACCTATGATATTATTGTGCTGGACCGAATGCTGCCTTGCCAAGACGGTATTTCTTTACTCAAGGAGTTTCGCAGTCTCGGCCATGAGACCCCTGTCCTGTTTTTAACGGCCAAGGACTCTCCCGAGGACCGGGCCGAGGGTTTGGATGCCGGTGCGGACGACTATCTCATCAAACCCTTCTTCTCTGTCGAATTGGTGGCAAGGCTCAAAGCCTTAACCCGCCGGCGCACCAAAGAGCTGTCAGAAGATCTCCTGGACGCCGGCGATTTTGTATTAAATCCGCTGCGCTGCCAGGTAACCAAAGGCAATGAAGTCATTCAGCTGACCCTGAAGGAGTCACAACTGCTGGAGCTCCTTATCCGCAACTACGGCCAGGTCGTCACCAAAGAGCAAATCATCCAAAAGGTGTGGGGCTATTTTTCCGAAGCCGAGTTTACCACCGTTAACCTCTATATTCACTACCTGCGCAAAAAGCTGAACCTTTCCAACCTGAAGACAGTATGGGGCGTAGGCTATTATTTGCACCAAACACCCAAGAAATTACATGCTTCAAATTAATACATTCATGTAGACCCATTGGCCTTTCAAGGCCGGTGGGTCTATTTTTTTCTCCTGTTGCACAAATCTTTTATACTAAAATATTTTCTTAATAGTTTTCTGAACAAATTCATAATATTGCCGTCCGAATTTTATAGTAGAAAATCCAAAAGGAGGGTAGCCCAAACCAACAGCTGATTTTTGTTCCATTATAGTGCTCTGTCGGCACGGAAGCTTACTTTTTCAAAATCAAGGAGGAATAACAAATGGGAATGGTTATTAATCACAATCTGTCAGCTTTGAATACTTTTAACAAACTCAATACCAACAACACGCTGATGAATAATTCGCTGGAGAAGCTGTCTTCCGGTTACCGGATTAACAGCGCGGCCGACGATGCGGCCGGCCTGGCCATCTCCGAAAAAATGCGCGGCCAGATCCGCGGTCTTGACCAGGCCAGTGCCAATGCCCAGGACAGCATCTCCATGGTGCAAACCGCCGAAGGCGCACTTAACGAAACCACCGATATTCTGCAGCGCATGCGGGAGCTTGCCGTCCAGTCGGCCAGCGACACCAACACCGATGATGACCGCACCAATATTCAGGACGAGATGAATGCCCTGGTAACGGAAATCAACCGGATTGCCAGCACTACCGAATTTAACACCAAAAAGCTGCTTGACGGTTCTATGAGCACCAAAATTGCTGCCAGAGCCAACATTCAGTCGAATGCGGCCATCACCGATGGCGGCAGCGCCCTTAGCGCCACATCGTCGGTGCTCACCGACCTGACCGATACGGCAGGCAACTCGCTTGGAATCAAAGAGGACGATACCGTTACTGTCAGTTATATGAAAAATGGTGAATTGGTATCAACCGACGTTACGGTAACAGCCACCACCGACCTGGCCGCTCTTGCCGGCGCTGATTTTGGCTTATCTGTCGATACGGACGGAAATCTGCTGGCAACAGCCTCAGCCGACGGCACGGCAGCTGCCGTTTACGGCCTCACCATTACCGTCAGTTCTACCGATACGGAGGGCAATGTCACCGTCAATACCAAAGCCACCAACGCCCTGTCAGCTTTTACCCAGACACAGTCAGCCAAAGACGACAGTGTTGAAGGCACCGCCACGGTCCTTATCGGGGCCAATACCGGCCAAAGCATCAACATCTCCATTGACAACATGAACGCGCAATCCCTCGGTGTGAACGGCCTTGATGTAAGCTCACAGAAGGCGGCCGATATTGCCATCAGTGTTATTGACACCGCCACGGGAACGGTTTCCTCCATGCGCTCCAAGCTTGGCGCCATTCAGAACCGTCTGGAGCATACTATTAATAACCTGACTACTTCCAGCGAAAACCTGACTGCAGCCGAATCCCGCATCCGTGATGTTGATATGGCCTCAGAAATGGCCAATTACACTAAATTAAGTGTTCTCAACCAGGCGGCAACCGCCATGCTGGCCAAAGCCAATGCCCAGCCCCAGCAGGTACTGACGCTGCTGCAAGGCTAATAAGCAATAATAACCCCCTCCTTCACCGGGAGGGGGTTATTATTGCTTCAGCCCTTGACGCTTAGCCGTCCCCCCGGATGCGGCGCCCAGGAGCCGGCATAGCCGGTTTGCAGGCGCTGCGCTGCCCGGAGTTCGCGCAATTCACCGGCAATCTGCTGCTGTTCGGCGGCCGCAGCCTGCAAGGTCTGCCGATAGGCAGTTACCAGGGCGGTTTGCTGTAACGCCAGGTCTTTGGCAACAGCCTGGAATCCGGCAGGCTGCTGCCAGCCATTGACCTGGCTTGCCAGCAGGATATTGATGGCCGACAGTTCCTCAATCAGCCTGTCCATTTCCTGCAGCACCCGCTTCAGTCCCAGCATATTGCGTTTGGGGATAAAACGCTGCAGCTTTTCTGTATTGGCAGTCATTTGGCCCAGAAGTTCCAACTTCCGGGCCAAATGCCGTTCAGCGTGTAATGACTTCACTTTGTCCAACTCCTTAGGAATCCGACACATAGGATGCCAGTGCCGACAACTGGGAATTCATGGTGCTAATATAGGTCTCCAGGCTTGTGTATTGAGAATAAAGACGTTCTGACAACGCTTCGAGGCGATCCTCTTCTTTTTCAATTCGTTTTTTCAGTTCTGTCAGCTGATCGCTCAGGCTGTTGTCACTCTCGGTGGTATCATTTTCAATCCCGGCCTTTTCCAGCAGCTTGCCTTTGTTACCGGAGCTATCCCGCAGGGTGGAAACATAGTCTGACAAGATATCATAAATCCGGTAGCCAAGCCCCTCTTCACTATACCGCACCGACCGCTGACCGGCATTGAGCGAGCGGACGGTACTTGTGCCGGAATGTGTGGTGGATGACTGGGCAAACAGATTGGCAATAGCCTCCGGCTCGCTTTGGATGGCCTCTTTCAGCGTATCTTCGTTAATATACAGCTTTCCCTGTTCGTCATAAGTGCCGGTAGTAATGCCAATGCGGCTTAGATTCAAATCAGCTACCGAACTCATGAGTGCCGAACGGATGCTTGTCAGCATGGATTTTAAGGTGGAATCACTGGCCAGCAGCCCGGTTTTAGCCTTGGTATTCCATTTCTCAATTTCGCTTTCCGACATTTCGGCTTCCTGGTCTTCTGTCAGCGGCGGATAATCGGAATCATATTTCTCAGACAGCGCAGTATTAATTGTGGCAATTAACTCATTATAGGCGGTAACAAAGCTGGAAATATTGTTGTAAATTGCGTCAACATCCTGCGTTAAGGTGACTGTGGCAGTATCGGAACCACTGGTAACCTGATTTAGCGTATAGGTAACACCCTCAACCGTCACGGTATTGGAACTGCGGGTCAGACTGACACCGTCAATGGTCAGCCTGGCGTCAGTCCCTGCCGTCGTTGTGCCCAGTGCCGCCGCCAGGAAGGTGCTGCCGTTCTCAGACACGTTTAGCATATTGCCTGCACCTGTCGAGTTGGCTGTCAGGGTCAATTGATCGGTAAGCTCATCATAGGCCATGGTAACACCGGCATCACTTTGATTGATGGTGCTGATCATATTGGAAAGCGTGGTATCTTTGTCAAAAGAAAAGCTGACACCATTGATGGAAAATTCTACCTGATCATCATCAAACGTAAATGCCGTGGCCATACTTTCTGCCAATTCTGCCAGCGTCAAAGCAGTACTGATCCGGTTAGATTGCCCGGCCGTAAGTCCCAGTGAGCCTAAAGCACTTGCGCCGGTCGCCGGCGCGCTGAGCGTAAGCTTCTGCACACCGCTGCCCTCGACTGCCGCCATTGTCAGATAGCCGCCATCTTCCGTAACAGTTACCTTGCCTGTCCCGACGGCAGCATCAACGGCCGCCTGCACATCGGCAATATCAGTACTATCTGAGTCCAAAGTAACAGTATATTTGGTACCGTCAAGAGTAATCGCAAAGCTTTTGCCTGCGGCTGCCGTATAATCGGCAGCCGACGTTCCCGTAATATCGCCGGAGAACCTGCCGCTTGTTGTCATACTGGCCGCGGTGGCCAGTTGACTGACAGATACGCTGTGTGTGCCGGCAGCGGCGCTGCCGGTAGAGGATGCAGTAACCGCCGCACTGCTGCTGGTAACAGCAAAAGCCTGAAAAGTTTTTTTGCTGATAATACTGCTGGAAGAGGTAAGATCAAAATACTTACTCTGAAACTGTTGAATATTGCTGATAATCTCCCGGTAAGACTCTTGCCGCCATGTGGCCAGCTGCTCCTTTTGCTTCAGCCGGTTCAATTTGCTTTTATTGGCTGCCATCAGCTGCTCCACAATGGAGTCAACATCAATACCTGAGGACAAACCGGTAATCCGGCTCGTGCCATTGACAGTGGTAGCCGTGACGCTGCCGCTTGAACTTGCCATCTATACCACCTCCTCTATTTCTTTAGATTATCTCAGAAAATCCACCAGTGATTTACTCATGACAACGGAGCCGACCGACAGCGACGCATTATACACCGACTGGGCGGTAGTCAGATCGGTTGACGCCAGCGCGATATCGGCATCCTCGTTGTTGCTCATCAGTGCAGTGTAGGTTTCCAAATTGGAAGCAAGGCGTGACTGTGCCATTTCGGCATACTTCATCCTGGCTCCCAAATCAGTTTGTGCCGTGAGGATGGTATTCAAATTCCCTGATAAATCGGTAAGAAAATCATCCATGGCAAATCCAGTGGTTGCGATGGTAACAGCACCTGTCGCCGGATCGGTCGCAGCGGTTTTATAGCTGTCACCGCCATCCAAACCGATTAGAATTTTACTGATGGTGTCAAACAAATTGCCGGCACCGCTGCCTGTTACATCCTGCCCCTCCACATTCACTGCCAGACTTGTACCAAACCCTACATTATAAAAGATTTTCTGATCGCTGCCGGTATCTGTATAGGCTGCATTATTAGTGTAATAATCGGTAATATCGGCATCATCCACTGAAGCGTCGACCGTGGCAGTAAGCGTATTTCCTTTGAAATTTACCATACTGACCTCAGTACTGCCGATAGTAACCGTTTCCAGCGAGTACGGGGGCTCATCGGTGTCATAACCGGCAAATACATAACGCCCGGCGTACGAGGTATTGAGATAGTCTATGGCTGTTTGCTGCAATTGCAGCACTTCACTCTTGATATCTGCCAAATTACTGTCGTTTAATACATCGCTGGAGGCCTGGGTAACCAACTCCTGCAACCGCTGTACCACATCTGTCAGACCATCCAGCGCGGAGTTAGTCACCTCCTGCCAGGATACAGCACTCTCGACGTTTTTCTGGTATTGCTCAACATTAGCAACATAGCTGCGGTATTTGACAGCCCGCGTAGCGATAATGGGATCATCGGACGGCAGTTGAATCTTAGATTGCGTTGACGATACCTGCGAGGCTTTATTCAGCCGCTCCATGTTCTTATTGATATTCCAGACAGTGTTGGCCACCATCATATTGTTGGTAACACGCATACTATCCCTCCTGCCTAGTCAGATGAGACCATATTAATGGTTGTGGCATAGATTTCACTCCAGGTGGATACCATGATCGCCGATGCATTATAGGCTTCCTGATATTTTGTCAGATTAGCGGTTTCTTCATTGGTAGAAACGCCGGATATTGACGCGCGGCGTGTATCAATAGTGTTGACAAGCGAGCTTTGCTTGCTGGCCATTGTCTGCATATATTCACTACCGGTACCCACGGTGGCAATAATTGAGTTCATAAATTCCAACGGTGTGCCGGTGTTGAACATTTTGCTGTCTGCCAGCAAATCAATCAAATCCCTGAGGTTTTCGCTATTTTCCGCACCGCCGGCAGCAGAAGCGGCGGCAATGGTATCGACATCGGCCAGCACCTCGGCCGACAGCGAAATATTGGCGGCCGTGATATTGGCATAAATGCCGGTTGTATCGGTACCGCCGGCCAACAGGTCGGCAGTTGACAGACCATCATAGGAAAAGAAGCGGGTACCTGTCGAGCCATCCAGCCCCACCCCGCCGGCATGACCGGAATAATAGGAAGTGCCGTCGGCAAAAATACCTTCGTTAAAGGCCTTAGCCAGTGTCTGAGCAAATTGATTCAGTTGATTGATATAATACGGGATACCCTTATAGGCCGAACCCTCGCCGGTACCGTCCCGCAGGTCAAGATACGCCTTCAGCTCGCCGCTGTCCGGGGTAAAGGAAGTGCCGGTGTCCTGCCAGCGGATGCCGTACATGCCGTCCTGATTGCTGCCATCGGTAATTTCATAGCATTCCAGATTTCGCGCCATACCATTATTGACCAGCGTTTCGCCATTGACAGTGATGGACAGCACCAGATCGTCACTGCCGTCAGCCAGCTTCCCCACGGCCGTTTGCGTTACATTCACATCAATCAGTCCGGAAAGCTTGTCAATCAGCAGGGTACGCTGATCCTCCAGGTCGTTGGCAGAAGCGCCGCCGGCAGCAGACACCCGAATCTGTTCATTCAGGGCGGCAATCTGCTTGGCATAGGAATTAATCTGTTCAACCGTGATCTTCACTTCATTATTGCTATCTTGCCGCAGCTGGGTTAAACTCGCAGATGTAGTATTGAGATACTCACAAAGCGCTACACCGGCTTGCTGCAAGGCTACTCTGCCGGAAGAACTGCTGGGATCGGTGGATAGATCCTCCAAGGCAGAAGAAAAACTGTTAATGGCCGTAGTAAAGGCACTGATATCCTCAGTTTCGCCAAAAGCTGTCTCCACCTCTGTCAACCGGTCGGCTTTGGCTTGGATCTCACCCAGACTGCTGTTATTCTGCCAGTATTTCTGATCAAGCCGGAAACTCCGGACACGCATAACGGCTTCCACTTCCGCGCCGGCACCGATAATATACTTGCCGTTATAAATAGCGGCAGGTGTAACCGCTACCTGTTTTACCTCCTGGCGTGAATACCCCGCGGTATTCACATTACTGATGTTATTGCTTGTCACCAGCAAGGCGGCGCTGCTGGCAGATAGTCCGCGGGAAGAAATGCTAAGCCCGGTCCATGTTGAATTCACCTAATCCCCCCCTTTTTTAAAAAATAAGCTGCTCAGATTTAACCAAGCTCTGCAATCAGATCGGCCAGCAGCCCGTCCATCACACTCAAAACCCGGGCTGATGCGGCGTAAGCATTTTGAAAGGTAATCATATTTGACATTTCTTCGTCCAAGGATACCGTCGAAATGGACTGCCGCTGATTATCAACCTGTGTAGCCAAAGCTGACTGGGTATCGTAGTAATCCGCAGCATCACTGCCTGCTGTCGACAACCAGGAAATTAAGGATTGATAAAAACCGGTGCTATCCTGGGATAAACCACCAAAGGTATAGATGTTGGCACTACTTAAGTCACAGATGGCTGCCGCCACCGTGTTATCTCCCGCAGCCCCGCTGGCGCCGGCCGCCAGCTTGTTAAGATCGCTGACAATAGCGGGATTTACCTGGATGTTGGTGCTGCTTAAAGGCTGACTCGAATCAATAGCGACAAAGAAATCGGTGCCGGTACTGCCATCTAAGCCTGTGCCGGCACTGTGCAGGGAATTGAGTTTAACCGCCAGGGTGGTGATGAGAGTATTCAAGCCCTGCCGCAGATTACTAAGAGAACTGGTAGCGCTGGCCGTATAAGTATAAACCTTGCCGTCCTGATCCGTATCCAGGATCAACTCCGGGTCAATCGCCCCAATCCCTGTTTGATCGGCATCTTCCAGACAAGCCTTTAAAGTACCGTTGGTAATACTGGCTCTGGTGCCCGTGTCTGCCCAGCGCACTACGAGCGGGTCGGCCATCGATCCGTCTCCCGCCAGACTCAGTTCATAGCTTTTATTAAGACTTACCAAAGCCACGCCGCCAATAAAGACAGTAACCGAGCCATTGGCCTGTTCTTGTGTGCTAAAATTTACATAATCGGATAATTGATCCAATAAATAATCCCGCTGGTCCCGCAAATCACTGGCCTCGGCATCGGCGGCTTCGGCCCTGACAATTTGCAGGTTGAGTGCCGCCACCTGGGTGGCAATACTATTGATATCGTCCACAATATCTGCAGCCGAATTGCAGGCATCCTGTTGCAGCGCAGCCAGTTGCTCATCAATGGAACTCAGCGTATCCAGCAAGGTAGCGGCGTACTCGACCACCGCCTGACGATTGGCGATATTGCCGGCATCTCCCGCTAATTCTTCCCAGCTGTCGAAAAAGTTCTGAATGGTTTGCTGCAAACCATCGCTGCCTGAACCGTCAGTTGCCGAAAACTCGTCAAGAATTTCCTGCGCATAAGTAAGCATGCCGCTTTTGGTGCTCCAATAGGAGGCTGAGGCATTTTTGTCATGATAGGTGCTGTCCAGCAATTGATTACGCGCCCGGCAAACTTCGACAACAGCAACTCCCGCCCCTATTGATGTCTGGCTGGAGATGGGAACTATCTTTTCTGCACTGTTGATTTGCTGGCGGGAATAGCCGCTGGTATTGACATTGGACAAATTCTGGCTTGTCACCGTCAAGGCGCTTTGATTGGCATACATCCCGGAATACGCTATACTGTAGCCGCCGAAGGTTGAGCCCATAATCGCATTCTCTCCTAACTAAGGCAAATTATCGCACCATATTAATGACGGCCTGGAGGCATTCGTCAGACGCAGAAATAATCTTACTGTTGGCCTGATAGGCACGTTGGGTAATCATCATTTCAGCAAATTGTTCGGACAAATCCACATTGGACATTTCCAGCGTACCGGCGCTCAAACTGCCGGTACCCGCACTGCCGGCGATAACACCGCCGGTGAATGCGCCTGAGTTTACGGTAGTGGTGTACAGGTTATCGCCGATTTTTAAGAGACCTGCCGGATTGGTGAAGTTGGCCAGAGCAATAATCCCCAGCGGCTGGGTATAACCGTTACTGTAAACTCCGGTGATTACCCCGTCTGAGCCGATGCTGAAATCGTCAAGCGTCCCGGCCGGGTAGCCGTCCGAAGTATTGGTCAGGCTGGCAGTATTGGCAGATGTGCTCACCTGCGTCATATCCAGCGCAACTGAAAAAGCAGCCGCACTGGCATTGGAGTTGGTTGGGGTCAGCGTAATGGATGGCGTAGCATCATAGGTATCGTTGGTTGTGATGATCTTGCCGTTTTTATCAAAAGCCAGCAAACCGCTGCCGTTAACAGACAAATTGCTGTCCGCGGTATCAGCCTCCCACTGCCAGTAAGTTACCGGATTGTCAGGATCAGAACTGTCAACATAGCTTTTATATAAACTTACCTGAACATTGTAAGCGTTGCCCAGCGAATCATACACCGTCAGGGTTGTGGTTCCGTCTGCCTCCAGATTAGAGGTGTCAATCAAACCGGTAGGATTAACGGCGTCAGTGCCGGTGGCGGTAAGTGTGGTATCGGCGCCGGTGGTTGCGCCCAGCAGGCCTGTTAATACTGAATTATCACCGCTCACCGTGAGTGCAGCCGTACTGCCGGCAGCACTTGTGCTTAACTGAATATAGCCGTTTGTGCCGTCGCCGGCGGCAAAGCTTGCCGTTACACCGCTAATGGCATTCAGGCTGTCAAGAACCGTCTGAATGGTATCACCGCTCTGAATCGTAATGGCAGTACCGTTAACCGTAATTGTCGCTCCTGCCAGGGAAGTCAGATCATCACTTGCCGCTGTTAAACCGGTGGCGTTAGCCGTCGCATTGTCCGCACTGCCCAGTGTTGCCGCCGTCGCAGGAGTCACTCCCTGGGCTTCGGCCGAGGCATCGATAGCACCGGTTAAGGTCGATTTTGTCGTAGCCGAGGCGGCCAGTACCTGCTTGCCGTTAGAAAATAGATTCAAAGGTGATACCGCTTTGTCGGTATTAAACACATAGGAGCCGTCGGCCGCGATGGTAAAATCCGACCAACCGCAGATATTATAACCGTTTACCGTTAAGTTGCCGGCAGCATCCACGCCAAAGTTGCCCGCCCTGGTAAACTGATAGTTGCTGCTGCCGCCCCCCTGCACAATAAAGTAACCGTTACCACTGATGGATACATCATTGGCATTACCTGTGGACTGGGTGCTGCCGACAGTAGTGATCGTGGTGGTAGCCGCCACACCCACCCCGGTACCAACCTGTTTGGCATTGGTACCGCCTTGGCCGGTTGTCGTATTAGCCGCTGTGGCGCCACTGAGTGTCTGACTTAACAGATCGGCAAAACTCACGGTTTGCGCTTTGTAGCCGGCGGTATTGACATTGGCAATATTATTACCGATTACATTTAGCTTGGTTTGTTGGGCTTTAAGGCCGGAGACACCGGAATAAATAGAAGTCATCATTGCAGGTTTTCCTCCTAAATTGCTATTTCCTCAGTCGTTCAGAAATAGGCGCCAGCCCCTCTTCCCAGAGTCCAGCTGACTTTTTCATACCTGTGAAAACAGGTCTTACACCTCGGCCGTGCTGTCGGTGCTGCCGCCGGCTGCGACTTCGGTAACCGCGCTAATCGCAACCTTCGTGCCGCCGATATTCAAATACGGCGTCCCGCCGCTGATAGTTACCGAGTCCACCTTGCCGGTAGTGCTGACAGTATTGCCGGAAGCATTGAGCGCCGTATAAGTGACGGTTTTGCCAATCAGATCATATGCCTGAGCGGCGTCCACACTGTTAGCAATGGTCTGCAATTGATTTAATGAAGTAAACTGAGCCATTTGTGACACATATTCCGTGCTGTCAACAGGGTCTTCCGGGTCCTGGTACTGCAATTCGGTTGCCAGCAGCTGCAGGAATGACTGGAAATCGCCAAAGGTGGAATTATCGGTTGAGCTGGTGGAAGTTGAGGTAGGGGCTGCCCAATAGGCTGTTGAACCGGAAACAGAATTAATACTCATGTTGCTATTCCTCCTTATTGTAGAGAGATATACTCCATGAATAGTTTCGCATTCGCGTGTTTACTATTTGTTTGATAATCTATTAAGAAAATATTAGTTGCCCCAAATAACGACAAAATCCCAACAGTCGGGAACTGTGGGATTTTGCCGCCAGCAGAAAAATAAGTAAGCGCCGCCTTGCCAGCCGGCACCTGCAGTTTGCTGCAACTTAGAAAAAATTCTGTAATGGCAGGAATCCGCCACTCCATCACAGAAGAGGTATAGGTATTTTTCAAAATTCGGAAATTTGTCAGGATATTGTACCTGAAGCAGAATCAGGAGATGAGCTACTTGGAAGATCAATTGCTATCCATTGAACAGAAGCTGGCCGGTGGAGAACGGCTGACGCGCGACGACGGCTTATTGCTGTTAAACAGCAATGAGTTACTGCGGATCGGCGCGCTGGCTCGTTTGGTAAAACAGCGCAAATCCGGCAATAAGGTATATTTTAATGTCAACAGGCACATTAATCTCACCAATGTCTGCAAGGCCCGCTGCAAGCTATGCGCCTTTGGCTGTGATGCCGATGCGTCACAGGCCTATGTAATGGAGCCGGAACAGGCTCTGGCCATTGCCCGCCAGGCAGTCGCCGATGCTCCGGAAATGACCGAACTGCATATTGTCAGCGGGTTGCATCCGGACAAGCCGTTTGCCTATTACGCCGATATTATCCGCGTTATTCACCGGGAGTTTCCCGCTTTGCATATAAAAGCCTTTACCGCGGTGGAAATTGCCCATTTTGCCAAAATTGCCAAACTGTCTGTCCGGGAAGTGCTTACCGTTCTCAAGGAAGCCGGCTTAAACTCCATGCCGGGGGGCGGTGCGGAAATATTAAATGACCGGGTGCGGCACATCCTCTGCCCGGATAAGGCTACTGCCGCCGAATGGCTGGAAGTGGCACGTACGGCGCATCAGCTGGGTATCCGCAGCAATGCTACCATGTTATACGGGCATGTGGAAACCCCGGAAGAACGAATTGACCATTTACTCACCTTGCGTCAGTTGCAGGATGAAACCGGCGGCTTCCAGGCTTTTATTCCCTTCCCCTTCCATCCGGAAAACACCGGGCTTAGTGACCTTAAGCGGACAACAGCCTGGGAAGATTTGAAGATGCTGGCTGTCAGCCGCCTGATGCTGGACAATTTTGATCATGTTAAAGCCTTTTGGATTATGCTGACAGTCCCCATTGCCCAGATTTCCATGGGCTTTGGCATTGATGATTTAGACGGAACGGTAGTGGAGGAAAAAATTCTGCATGCAGCAGGCGCCAAAACGGCGATAGGCATCAGCAAGCAGGAGATTATTGCTTTTATTCGCGAAACAGGCAATATTCCCGTTGAACGGGATACTCTATATCGCGAAGTGCGGGTATATGAGGGGAGCGAAGCCTAATGCGCCCCCGGGTTGGACACATTCAGTTTATTAATTGTTTACCGCTGTATTACGGGTTAGTAAAAAACGGCGTGCTGTGGGATGTGGAATTAACCAAAGACACCGCCCGAGAGCTAAGCCGCCATTTGCTGGAAGGCAGGCTGGATATTTCCCCAGTTCCCTCCATTGAATATTCCCGGAACTGGCGTGAGCTTACTTTATTGCCGAACCTGTCGGTAAGCTGCGACGGTCCGGTAACAAGCATATATTTAGTCAGCAAGCTTCCCATCCAGGAACTGCATAACCGGAAAATCGCGCTGACTAATACGTCCCGCACATCACAGGTACTGTTAAAAATTATTCTTGAAGATAAATACCGGGTGAAACCTGCTTATTTTGAGTGTCCGCCTAATTTGGGTTCCATGCTGCTGGAAGCCGATGCCGCCCTGTTAATCGGCGATGAAGCACTCCAAATTCACTATCAGGTGCCGCAGGGGTTATATGCCTATGATTTAGGCAGCGAGTGGAAGGAACTGACCGGTTGCCGGATGGTGTTCGCCGTCTGGGCAGCCCGCCGGAGTTTTGCTGAGGAAAATCCGGAGCTTGTCCGGGAAGTACAGCGCTCTTTTGCCCATTCCATGTCCTACAGCCTGACCCATGTTGAGCAAGTGGCCAGAGATGCCGCCCGCTGGGAAGCCTTTGATGCCGCTTTTCTGCAATCCTATTTCACCACACTGCAATTCTCCTTCGATACAGACCATCAGCAGGGACTGCTGGAATATTACCGTCGGGCGCAAGCATTAGGCCATATTGCCGAAATGCCGCAGCTGACGTTTCTGGAGGTATAGTTGTGGTGAACAGCTGGCAGACAATTATCGAACAGACACTGCAAGGCCGCCGGTTACAGGATGAAGAAGCCTTGGAACTGTTAACCCGGGGTGATTTGCCGGCCTTGGGACAGGCCGCCAATACCATCAGACAGCGAAAGCATCCCCAGCCCTATACCACGTTTATTGTGGACCGGAATATTAATTATACCAATGTTTGCAAAAGCCAATGCAAGTTCTGCGCCTTCTACCGGCTTGCCGGCGCTGCCGACGCGTATGTATTGGACACAGCAGAACTTCATCAAAAAATTGCCGACACTATTGCTGCCGGCGGCACTCAGATCATGCTGCAAGGCGGATTGCACCCGGAACTGCGGCTTGACTATTTTGAGAATATGCTGCGCGGTATTAAGGAAAAGTTTTCCATTACCATTCATTCCTTTTCCCCGGCGGAAATTGTTCATCTGGCCGGTCAAGCCGGCATCACCATCCGGGAGACACTGAGCCGCCTGCGCGCCGCCGGCCTGGACTCCCTGCCTGGCGGCGGCGCCGAGATATTGGATGACACCGTACGGCAGCGGGTCAGCCCCTTAAAAATTTCCGTCAAGCAATGGCTGGCAGTCATGGAAACAGCCCAACAGCTGGGAATGGGCACAACAGCCACCATGGTGATCGGTATGCAGGAAACTTACCGGCAGCGCATCAATCACTTCCGGGTCATTCGTGAGCTGCAAGACCGTACCGGCGGTTTCCGGGCCTTTATCATGTGGACCTTTCAACCAGGAAATACCGAGCTGGGCGGCACCAAGGCCAGTGCCTGGGACTACCTGCGGACATTAGCGGTGGCCCGGTTATACCTTGACAATATCCCCCATTTACAGGGTTCCTGGGTAACCCAGGGACAATCTGTCGGCCAGTTAACCCTGGCCTTTGGCGCCGACGACTTAGGCAGTATCATGCTGGAAGAGAATGTCGTCCGGGCAGCCGGCACCGCCTATCAAATGTCGGTGGACAAAATGGTGGCGCTCATCCGCGCCACCGGCAAAATTCCAGCCCAGCGGAATACGGAATATGAAATTTTGAAAACTTTTTAAAGTGAGGACAGAGGATTGCGAGAAGATACCAGAAATAGGATTCCCCGGGCAAGTATTGCCATTATCGGCGGTTCCGGCACCTTATCCATGGATTTCCCGGCAGCGCTAAACCGCCCGGAGGTAGAAATACTGGGACGGGAAATGGTTTTTGACACCCCCTATGGGGCAACACCGCCCTTGCTCTTATTTCGCCAGGGTGATAAACAGGTGCTGACCTGCCGGATGCACGGCTGGCGCTCGGGAATTAACCGGGCTGACGCCTCCCGGCAGATTTTTTGGCTGTTTCGTGAAGCCGGCGTGAAAAAGATACTGGCAGAAGGCGGCGTGGGCACAGTCAATCATTTGCTTGACCCCCGGGATATGGTGATTGCCTCCGATTATATTGATCAATCCATGCGCAAGGATGTAGGTCTGGAGGGACATTATCTGCTCATTATGCGGCAGGCCCTTTGCCCGCAGCTGCGGCAGGAATTAATTACAGCCGCCGAAGCCAGGCCCCTGCACCGGGTTTTTCGCCGGGGAGTGTATGCCGTAACCGACGGGCGGCATTTTGAAAGCCCTGCCGAAGTGGCTATGTTAAAAGGACACGCCGATATTATCGGTCAAAGTCTCTGCCCGGAAGTGTACCTGGCCCGGGAAATCGGCGCTTGTTATGCCGGGTTGTATACTGTTGTCAATTACGGCGAAGGTGTGGTAAAAGATTGGGACCATAGTGAATTAAGCCAAATCTTTTATGATGATGCCGATAAGATCGGACAAATTTTATTGGATGTCATCAGCCGGCTGGACGATAAGCAAACCTGCGGTTGCGCCGATTTGCGCAAACCGACATTATTAAAAAAAGTATATGGCCCGTCAAGCTAGTACTGCCGCTGTTGCCCTTATCCTGCTTTAAGAAAGTTATACTTTCTGTTAGGACAAATAGCAGGGCTGAGCAGAAACATCCCGTTTCTACCCAGCCCTGTTATTGTTGTCATTTACGCTGGCCGTTGCTGCTAAAACAATGAAATGTGCGGGACTTTAAGCGAGTTGGCCCTTCTGTCTGTTATAATTTCGTCTCCGCGAAGCTGGCCCAGCAGCGGCGAGTGAGGATCATGCCCCCGCATAGCCTGACAGACCATGTTTTCACTTGTCGTAGCATAGCAATAAACGCAGCCGTGAGAGCAGCAGTTATAAGCGCCAATATCAATGCTTTCAATACATTGACAAGCCGGACGCTGGTTGGGGTCTTTTTTCGCGCATAAGGAGCAGCCGAGAATATGCTCAAGCAAGCCCTGGTCAATACAGGCAGCATGAGCAATGCCATAGGAGGCAAAGTCGATGGTCTCAGAACAGGTCGCCAGCGTCAGCTTGTGCCGTTTGGCAATTTGGGCGAAGCCCTGCGCCAGCTGGTTCATGTGCAGGGTGTTTATCTCGCAGACGGCAAACGGCTTCAGCCGCTCCCGGATTTTCGCGTACAGGTCGATAAAGCTGAAAACGCATTTTTGGGTATAAGCAGCCAGCTTACCACACAGCCGGTCAAATTCCGCCAAATGATACTGCACGGAAAAATCGCTGCTGATTATTACCGGATCATAGCGCCAGACTACGCGGTGGCTACCAATCTTATCGCTTACGTGCCGGAAGGTTTCCATGATTTCCGCTTTTGCCGGCAGCCCTGTTTCTACCTGCCGGTCATAGGGCGTCAGGGTAAACTGAAAATAATACCGGTAGCCCAGCGCATCAATGATATTCAGCCGGTCCAGCATTGGCCGGGGATTTTTTGTCCAGAACACAATGCAGTCAACAACCTCCGGGTTCAGGACAACCTTGGCGATGCGCCTGGGATTTCTCGGATTTTTAACATAAACGAACCCCTGGTGCAGCCGGTTAATGAACCAATCGGCATAAAAGGCCGGAATATCTGTGCGCCTGCTGGCACTTATAATCAATTCTCATCACCATTCATCTTTAGTTTGTGTATTTGTTCAAGGTGGATAGCTTATTATTTCTATTGTAACAGAGCTTTTCGCCCATGTCTTTCAGTATTTCACCTGGTCATGCCAGAAATACTATTAACTTACCAGCCATAATAAAGCAAAGCAGGCTTAATCAAACTATAAGGAGCATGTAATGAAAAAAACGATAAAAGAACGCCTCACTGAGTTGGCCGATGAGGAATACCGGCAGTTTCACAGCAAATTGATTCCCGGTACGGATAATGTGCTGGGTGTGCGTCTGCCGCGCTTGCGCGAACTGGCCAAAGAACAGGCCAAAGGCGATTGGCAGGACTATTTATTGACAGCAAAAGATGACTATTACGAAGAAACCATGCTCCAGGCACTGGTAATCGGTCACATCAAAACAGATATTGCGGCAACACTGCACTATATCGCAGCCTTTGTTCCCAAAATCAACAATTGGGCAGTGTGTGACAGCTTTTGCAGCAGCTTGAAAATCACAAAAAAGTATCAGGAACAGGTCTGGGAATTTCTACAACCCTATCTGGTGTCCCCCAAAGAGTTTGAATTACGGTTTGGCGTTGTAATGCTGCTGAATTATTATATTGAAGACAAATACATCGATCAGGTTATAGCCCATTTAGACAATGCCAGGCATGAGGGGTATTACGTCAAAATGGCAGTAGCCTGGGCCCTGTCTGTTTGTTTTGTCAAATATCAGGAGAAAACCATGGCCTATTTACAGCAAAGTACGCTGGACAATTTTACTTACAATAAAGCCCTGCAGAAAATTCTGGAATCCTATCGTGTAAACCAGGAAACCAAGGATCTGATACGCCGGATGAAGCGAAAATAAAGATTATCCAAGGTTAAGCCGGACAAGTATTGCACATATATTTTTTTATTAGTGCCATACTAATTTTGCACTGCCAAAAGAAACGGAGGTGAATCTATATGACCTTACCAGGTGTAAAATGCAAAGTCTCCAGCTGCAAATACTGGAAATCCGGTGAACACTGTGATGCGTCCGCTATTGAAGTCAATGTGGACGGCGGCGGTTCAAGCGCTCGGCAAAGTGAGCAAACCAACTGTCGTACCTTCCAGATGAAAAATTAAACCTTTGCAGCCAATATGACAAAGCCGTCCAGTAACTGGACGGCTTTTGACTATTCGTAGCGTAAGGCGTCAATGGGGTTTAGGAGAGCTGCTTTCCGCGCAGGGTACAGGCCGAAGAAGAGCCCGATGCCTACAGAGAAAGCAAAGGAAATGATAATCGGCAGTGGGGTGATAACAGTATTCCAGCCGGCGACAGAGGAAATGCCATAGGAAGCGCCGATACCGACGGCGATACCGATAGCGCCGCCAACAACGCCGATTACCACAGCCTCAATCAGAAACTGCATGAGGATATTGGAATATCTGGCTCCCAGGGCTTTGCGAATACCAATTTCCCTTGTCCGTTCGGTAACAGATACCAGCATAATGTTCATAATGCCGATGCCGCCTACCAGCAGGGAAATCCCGGCAATGCTGCCCAGCAGCATAGTAATGGTGGCTGTGGTTTCCTGGGCTGTTTCCATGACACTGGCCAGATTACGTACGGTAAAGTCGTTCTCCTGGTCACCGATAATACCGTGCCGGGCTCGCAGCAGGCTGGTAATACCCTCCTGCACCTGATCTACAGCCTCAGAGTCGGCGGCCTGCACACTAATGGACTGAACATGGGTAATGCCCATCATCCGCTCCTGGGCGGTAGTCAGCGGAATAATAACCGTATCGTCCTGATCCTGCCCCCCGGCTGACTGGCCTTTGCTTGCCAGTACACCAATAATCGTAAACGGCGCATTATTAATCCGGATGCTTTTCCCTACCGGATTTACATTTTCAAACAGGTTGGCGGCAACAGTAGCACCAATTACCGCCACCCGGTTGCGGGCATTTAAATCGTCGTTGGTAATAAAACTGCCGGCTTCAACACTTACATTGCGCACTTCCATATATTCCGGCGTAGTCCCCTGGACGCTGGTTGTCCAGTTCATATTACCGGCAACCATTTGATACTGGCTGCTGACAGCGGGGGCAATGGCGGCAATGCCGTCTACATCACGGGCTATTGCCTGCGCGTCCTTGAGTGTCAGGGTTGTCTTGGTGCCGGCTGCCCCCCGTACGCCGGAGGAAGAAGAAGCGCCAGGCATAACGATGATGAGATTGCTGCCTAAGCTGGCAATCGAAGTTGAAATTTTATCTCTTACTCCCATGCCAATGGACACCATGGCAATAACCGCGCCAACTCCAATGATAATGCCAAGCATGGTAAGGATGGAGCGCAGCTTATTGGAGACCAGTGCATCCAAGGCTATTTTTACACTTTCCCAAAACACATTACTCCTCCCTTTCTGTATCCCGGACAATAAGCCCGTCCCGGACATGAATTACCCGTTTGGCATGGGCGGCAATATCAGGCTCATGGGTTACCAGGATAATGGTACGGCCGGCGGCATGAAGGCTCTTAAAAATACCCATAACCTCATCACCGGATTTAGTATCCAGCGCGCCGGTAGGTTCGTCGGCCATCAGGATGGAGGGTTCATTGACCAGCGCCCGGGCAATGGCCACCCGCTGGCGCTGACCGCCTGACAGTTCGTTAGGCAGATGATCCATCCTGTTTTCCAAGCCGACAGACGCCAGAGCAGCGGCTGCCCGTTCCTTCCGTGCTTTGGCATTCACCCCGGCATACACCAGCGGTAAAGCAACATTATCCAGCGCCGAAATCCGGGGCAGTAAATTAAAGTTTTGGAAAACAAAACCGATTTTTTTATTCCGGGTCAACGCCAGCTGGTCGTCATTGAGTGATGATACTTCCTGCCCGTCCAGCAAATATGACCCGCTGGTCGGGCGGTCCAGGCAGCCCAGTATATTCATCAAAGTGGATTTGCCGGAGCCTGACGGTCCCATGATGGCGGTAAATTCGCCTGCACGGATATCCAGGCTGACACCGGCCAGGGCCGCCACCACGGTGTCGCCCATTTGATAGGTTTTGATAATCTCGGTTAATGCAATTGTCATGCTATGACCCCCTTATACACAGTGGCCCGGTACTAGAACATCGGGCGTCCGCCGCGTCCTCCCTGCTGACCAGCGGTCTGTGCCTTTGTGCTGACTTGCGATAAAACCACTTTATCGCCTTCATTTACGCCGCTGATAATTTCCACCCGGTCATCCCCGGTATTGCCGGTCTTGACCGGAACATTCTGCGTCTTGCCGTCCGGTCCGGCAACAATAACGTATTTTCCTGTTTTATCTGAGCGTATTGCCGCCAGCGGCAGAGTCAGCACGCCTTTATTTTCACTGACAGTAACCGACACTCTGGCAACCATGCCGGGATTTAAGAGATTTTCGGCGTCGGCTACATCAATGGTTACCGGATAATAAGTAACATTCTGGGAAACCGTGGCTTTACGGGAAATAGTAGTGACTATACCTTTAAATTCTTTGTCAGGATAAGCATCCACCGTAAAGCTGACTTTTTGCCCCAGCTCGATTTTGCCAATATCGGTCTGGTCTACGTTGGCTTCAATCTGCATTTTTGACATATCGGCCACTGTCAGGATGACAGTGGGATTGTTAACCCCCTGGGCTACCAGTTCGCCGGCCGACAACGGTTTGCCGATGACGCTGCCTGTCATGGGTGAGACAATCACGGTATCATCAAGCTTAGACATAACCTCGTCATAGTTGGCCTGGGCAATATTATATTCCATGCTGGCATTATCCAGCGTCTCTTGCGAAGCACCGCCAATGCGGGTCAGCCTGGAGGTCCGCTGATATTTCAGCGCAGCGTTGTCCAGCCGTTCTTTGGCCTGGGTTACCTGGGCCTGCATTTGGGTATCTTCCAGAATAACAAGCACCTGCCCGGCCTCTACCACTTCATTCTCTTTGACCTTAACCTCTTTGATATGTGCCGTTATCTTGGAACTGATGTCAACACTGTCAACCGCCTTGATGGTGCCTGTTGCTTCCACCTCTGAGGTAAGGTCCCGGCGCTCGACCTGTATAGTCTGCTGCGGTGCGGCGACAGGCTGGCTCTTGCTTTGATAATAGTACCCGCCGCCGGCCATAGCAGCCACAGCAATGACCACCATGCTGATTGTTTTTTTATGGTTTGCGATTTTTTGCCACATTGTTGTTACCTCCGCCATCATAGAGTACCCGCTCCCGCGCCCATCGCTTTATCCAGTTTGGCTTTATTGACATTATAATCATAAAGCGCCTGCACATGGTTGGTCTTGGCCTGCGTCAGCGCCAGCTGCGCGTCAAAAACGTCAAGATTGGTTGCAGCACCGGCTTTATAGGTTTCCTGCGCAATATACAGGTCTTCGTTGGCTTTGTTTACCGTCACTTCGGTGGTTTGCAGACGTTTTTCCGCTTCTTTCATGTTAAGGTAGCTTTGGCGTACTTCCTGCTCAATGGTATTGGCCGTCTGCTCAGCCTCCAGCCGGGCTTTGTTGAACGAAGACTCGGCCTGATTGATTTGGGACTTGGTTACACCGGCATCGAAAATATTCCAGCTTGCCGAAGCGCCCACCGACCAGTTGGCGTCATTGTCAGGCAGCAGCCGGTCATCCCAGCCGGTGGAAGCCGACAGCGACACCGACGGACGTTTATTGCTTTCCGCAATCTTGATATCTTTCTCGGCACTATCAATGCTTAACTGGGCCTGAACGGCTTCCGGACGGTTTTGCCGGGCAAAGGCCATGGCTTCCTGCAGACTGCGGGTATCGGCCTGATAGTTAAGTTCACCCTGTAATTGAACCTCAGTGCCTGCGTCCATGTTCATGGTAGTAAGCAGGTCAGCTACCGCCAGTTCATACTGGTTTTGCGCCTTAATCAGGTTCTGCTCCGCATTGGCGACTTCTACCTCAGAACGCAGAACCTCGGCTTTAGCGGCGACACCTTCCTGGTATTTTGCCTGCACTATGTCCAGATGGGCCTTAAGATTGGCGACACTCTCCTCATTCACTGCCTGCATATTTTTAGCCTCAAGCACGCTATAGTAATTTGTCGTAGCGTCTAAAATGAGCTGCTGCCTGGTTTTCTCCACCTGCAAATCGGCACTGCGCACACCGATTTGAGCCTGTTCAATCCTGGCTTCGGTTTTTCCACCGCTGTACAGTTGCCAGTTCATTCGCAAACTGTTATTAAAACTGTCTTTATCCTTGTCCGAACTGCCCTGGTAATCATAACTGCTGCCAAGAGAAACAGTCGGCTTTTTGCCGGCTTTGGTTTCATCGACACTAAACTCTGATCTCTTTTTATCCTCACCGGCAATATGAATAGACGGGTTATTCTTCAGCGCATAAGTAATACTGTCTTGCAGCGACAGTTCAACAGGTGCGGCAAAGGACAGCGTATGTTGTAAAAAAATCAGACCCGCAGTAATGTACGCAGCCTTATTCTTTAATTTAAACATGGGCTAGCAGCCTCCTACCTTAAAATTCTATCTTACTCAGTAGTGTTATTGTAGTAAAGCTTTCTTTGAATTTCCTTAGATTTATGCGAACAGGCTCAAGCAGCAATCATTCGCTTGCCGCTTGAGCCTGTTTCGCACATATTTTACTGTTTAAGCAAAGACATGGCCGCTTCTTCTGCAAGCGGTTTACTGAAAACATAACCTTGAATATGGTCACAGCCGGCCTTTGTCAGTATTGCCAGCTGTTCTTCTGTTTCCACGCCTTCAGCCACTACACTCATCCCCAAAGTATGCCCTAAATCAATAATTGAACCTACTACCTGCAACTGTACTTCATCACTGCTAATCTTGTCAATAAAGGATTTATCTATCTTTAATATCCCTACAGGCAAACTTCTTAAATAGGTTAACGAAGAGTATCCTATGCCAAAATCATCCAGCGCCAGGTTCACGCCAATATCCCGCAATTGACAAAGCTTGTGAACACTGTCTTCCATGGATTCAATGAAAACACTTTCCGTAATCTCAATTTCGATTTGTCCCGGCTTGATGCCGGCAGCCTCAATACTGGTGCGGACACAAGCAACAAAGTCCTCAGACATAAGCTGCCGTGGTGATATGTTCATCGCCACCTGAATATGCTCCTGGCCGCTGTCGGCCAGTCGCCGGGCAAAGCGGCAGGCTTCCTGCAATACCCATTGACCGATAGGCAGAATCAGTCCGCTTTGCTCAGCAAGGGGAATAAAGCGGGCCGGCGAAACGAAACCGTAGTCAGAACTATTCCACCGCAGCAGGGCCTCAAAGCCGACAATACGCCGGTCTGCTGCCGCAAACTGCGGCTGATAATACAGATAAAACTCCCCCCGCTCCAAGCCCCGGCGGAGTCTATTGGTTAACATCATTTTTTCATAGGCCGCTTTCAGCATACTGGACTTATAAAAACGCCAGCAGTTCCTTCCTGCCTGCTTGGCGGCATACATGGCACTGTCGGCCTTTTTCATCAGTTCCTCGGCCATAACACCATCCTCCGGATATACAACCAGCCCCACACTTGCCGACAGGTGCAGCTTCTCAAGCGCTACCTCGTACTCCTTGCAAAGTTCGCCAACCGTCTTGTCGGCAATTTGCGCCGCTCTGTCCCGGCTGTTTATTCCCGGTACAACAACAAAAAACTCGTCACCGCTAATGCGGGATACAAAAGCCTTTTCGCCAACAGCGGCAACAATATGCCGGCTGGCGGAAACAATGACAGTATCACCAAAGGAATGGCCAAAATTATCATTGACTGATTTAAGATCATCAATATCAATAAACAAAATGACACCGGCCGATTCACCGGCACGAGCCTTCTCCAGCTCTGCTTCAAGGTAATGGGTTAAACTGGCACGGTTCGGCAGCCCTGTCAATATATCGTGATAGGCAAGCTGCCTGATATCCTTCTGGACAAGGTATCGTTCCAGTGCTATCGAGGCCAGGTCGCCAAACTGACGCAGCCCTGCTAAATCCTCCTCACTGATAGGCTGTATTACCTGCTGCCAGCTTATTGTCAGGACGCCTTTCACTTTACCGGCCTGCTTCAGGGGAACCATAATCACACTGCTTATCAAATCACTCAAGCAGCAGTGTTCAACCCGTTCAGGATATTTACGGTAATCCTCAATATAGAAAATTTCACCGGTATTGTAAACATGCCCTTTCATTCCGGTTTGCGCCGGCTTGGGCTCACGGATAAGGGGGGTATCAATCCCAATGATATGATGAATATAAAAATGCTTGCCCTCAGCATCGAACAAACCGATATAACCGACCATCCCGCCAAGCAACTGAACGGCATTATGTAAAATAACCCGAAGAATATCTTCTGTTTCATCTTCCTCAACAGGCTGTGTTAAGAGACCAGTGATCGCCTGGTATTGCCGTTCCCGCAATAACAGCTTGTTTTCGGTCTTACGCCTGGCTTCGTTTTCATCAAGTAAGCGGTAATTGGTATCTTCGAGCGTTTCATTCACAGCTGTCAATTCCTCATTCATGGCTGTCATTTCCTGGTTAGCAGCCCCCAGCTGTGCCGTTCGCGCCTCAACCAATTCTTCCAAACGCTCACGATGCTGACGCAGTTCAGCTACCATCTGATTAAAGTTTGCCGCCAATATAGCAATTTCATTGGACGAATTGGTTGTAAGCCGTACTGCCAGATCACCCTCCTTGATTCGGTTAGTGGCATTTACAATATCCAGCAAGGGATCGGTTATTTTCCGCGAAAACCAGATGGTCAACAATGCTGAAAGAGCAATGACCAGGATGCCGACAAGGGTAGTCTTTACGGTCACATAACTCATAAAAGCCATAACGGCGCTTTTCTTTTGTACAACAATCAGACTCCAGGGGTCAGATGCTCCCGGCAGGGAAATGGTTCTGTAAGCACATATATACTCTTTACCGTCAAGCGCAGTGTATTCCCCCACTCCCACCTTACCTGCCATAACTTCGGCAACAATCGCCTGCAAAGAAGCTGTGCCTTCAAAACTAATCTCTTCGGTGATTTCATTATTCTTGTCATCTCTTAGCACTTTACCGTCGGCATCCCGCAATAATACCTTTTTCTTCATGGTTCTGTAATTATACAGTTCAGCAACCTGTCTCCGGTCAGGATGGGCAATCACCGCCCCGTCGCCATCTAACAGATAGGCGTAGCTGCCTTCCCCTGAATTGTAGTTCTCAACCATCTGCTGGATTTTCCTGACTTCAATATCGGCCATAAGCAGGCCGGTTAATTTGCCTTCATTATATATGCCATGCACAATGGTGGTGATAGGAGACTCGGAGGATATGGAATAATAAGTTTGGGAGATGTATGGCTTTCTCTCGGCCATAAATTTTTTAAACCACCAGCGTTCAAACCGGTTGGTTGGCGGCCCCTTTGAGCGGGCTAACTGATCTCCATTCAGTTGCGTCACAGCCAAAACTTGAAAAAATGGCTGCTCCCAGGTAATATCCACTAATAATTCCCGTTGTTTGGCAATATCTAATTTTTCTAACCCGGAATATTCAGCCAGCATCTGATTCACATTGTAAGCATTTTGCATAAACTGAGCAATGTTGGCTGCCAGGCTTTCCGCCATAACCGAGTTATTATGATGCATTTTCCTTTCATAATCTTCTGAGACTAAAGAGTAACTAATTGCCAGAGTGGAAACCATGGCTAACAAAATCAACGAACATATAATTAATGTCAATTGCCAGCGAATTGAGAAAAACATACAGAATCACTCTTCCGTACCAGCAGTCCGCCAAGTCTAAAGCCAGAGGATGAAAGCACACTATGGATTTGGGCTTAGCGGACTACTATATTTTCGTATCAATTAAATTATATGTACCTTTCTCTGTTTTTTCGACAATTCCTTGCAAAAAGCGTCTTTTGAAAAAATTTCATTCAAATCTAAGGGGACTGACTTCTCTTCATAAAAATAAATCGCACTGACTCCCCCTTCCCGAAGCGGCAGTCAGCGCGATGCAAATATGGGTCCACTGAAACGGTTACAGCCTTAAGACAGCTTTTTAACCGGCAGGACAATACTAAACTTGGTACCACCACCAGGCCTGCTCTCTACTCCGATTTTTCCGTCATGCTGCTCTACAATCCATTTGGCAATCGAAAGCCCCAGACCGCTGCCGCCTTTTTCCCGTGAACGAACTTTATCTCCCCGGTAAAACCGGTCAAATACGCGGGGTAAATCCTCGGCCGCTATTCCCTGTCCGGAATCTTCCACAGTCACGATCAGACTATTCCCCTGTTTATTGCCGGTAATTACAATCTCGCCAGGCGGCGGCGTATACTTTATCGCATTATCCAGCAGGATGACCAGCAATTGGTGCAATCGCTCCCGGTCTGCCGTCAACTCCAGCCGGTCACCGGTTGCTGCCCGCAGGGTAAGTCCCTCCATCTCTGCCAACGGCATAAACTGTCCGGCAATCATCTCAATTAATTCATTCAAATTTACCAGGCCTAATTTGATTTCAGACTGATTGGCATCCGATCTTGCCAGGGTTAACAAATCGGCAACCAATTTGGTCATACGTCTGACTTCCCGGACAATGTTGGTTACCCGGATACTTTCTTCTTCCACCGTATGGCTTGGATGGCGCAGCATAAGCTCGGCATTGCTATTAATTACAGCCAGCGGTGTACGCAATTCGTGTGAAGCGTCGGCAACAAACTGCTGCTGCCTTTCCCAGGACTCCTGGATGGGAACCATAGCCCGCCTTGCCAGCGAATATCCGGCAAGAATGATACTCAGCATCCCGATTACCAGTCCGCCGACAATAATAATAAGCAAGTTCCGCAGAGAATCATATTCGGAATCCACGACGCTTACGGCAATGACATTCCGTACATCAATGGAACCTTGCTCGGTCTCAAGGACAGTCTCATCATACCGGTACGGAATACTAATCACCCGGTAAGCATGGTTTTCCAGTTCCCGGGTCTGAATTTGCCCTGGCGGTAAATGGGAGACCAGATCTGCCAGGTGCTCGACATCTACCTCCTCGTTGCGGAATACTCTGACCAGCCTTCCCTGGTCATCCTGCAGCAGGGTAAAGATACGCGGATCAAATAAAGCGCGATTCCGGACGGGAGGCGCCAGTCTGCCGCCGGCTATTTTAAAATTATAGGCCCTGAACCGCATGGCTTCATCCACTTTGTCAAACAGACGATAGGAAACATAGCCATAAATGACTGTCCCGAAAATCACGAAAATCAGCAAAAACACTATAGAATTCATGGCCGATAGCCGGCGCAGCGTGCGATTAAACATGACTACTTCTCCTTAAACATAAAACCGGCGCCGCGTACGGTACGCAGCAGGTTATCATGTCCGGATTGAGCCAGCTTTTTACGAAGATAGTGAATATATAAGTCGACAACACTAATGGTAGTTTCCGACTCAAAGCCCCAGACACGGTCAAATATTTGCTCTCTGGTTAAAATCTGTTCTTTATTTAATACCAGAAATTCCAGCAAATCATACTCTTTGGTAGTTAACCCCAAGGCCTGCCCCTCGATAAACCCGTCACGCATCTTACTGTCGATCGTAACTCCGCCATAGCTGATAGTTCCATCACTGGCCAGCGCACCCCCGCGCCTGAGCAAGGCTTTTATTCTGGCCAGCAGCTCCTGAATAGCAAAAGGCTTAACCAAATAATCATCGGCCCCGGCTTCCAGGCCATACACCTTGTCTGCCACACTGTCGCGTGCTGTCAGCAGCAAAATAGGGACTGTATTGTCAACAGCCCGAACCGCCTTAACAATTTCCAGACCGCTAATCTCAGGCAGCATAATATCCAGTATTAATAAATCATAAATTGCCTGCTGGGCTAAATATAACCCCTCATCCCCGGCAGCCGCCTCATCGGTAACGTAATTTTCCTCGGCCAGAAGAGAAATTATCGCTTCCCGTAAGGCATGATCATCTTCGACAACCAAAATTCTCATCAAACCACTCCTGCCTGTAGTATTTCCCAATATGCCGGCGTAAAGCAAAAAACTTTACTGTATGTATGTAGTACCTTACGTCACCTAACTATTTGAATTATATAGCAGTCTTTTTCCGTCCTGCATCATTGCCGTCTCCTTACATATGTCCGGGATGCGCAGCTCCTCCACTTAACAGGGAGAAAAAATCCTTGCTGTCTAATCTCAAATTTTAAGTGGCGCAAGGTATTAGTCTGCACCTACTGAAAGCGTAGGGCATTATTCTTTCCCTGTCAAGTCGGAAAGCTCTCCGGTACTGTCAAGCGGCCACGGTTCCAGCAAAATAACAGGCGGCTCCGCCTCGGCTTGTGGTTTGGCTGCAACGGCTGGCGAAGTTGTTTCCTGGATGCTGAAGACCTCTTCTATAGCTGCCGCAGGCTCTGATGCATAAATCATGGCGGCTACCGGCATAGCCATGATTAAACAGGTGGAAACCAGACTCAGCGCATTGCTGAGTAAGCGTTTTAGCATTTTTTCCATCTTCCCCACCCCCAACGGTTTACTTCGATGTTTGTAGTATAGCGTAAATTTTTTTGTATTCTTTTTGAAAAATAACCTGTACGCCTAATTGCCTGTATTTTTTTGTTTGAAAAAGCTGGAAGCTCAAGCTGACTATTCCGCGCCGGGCCCTGGGCCGGCGCGCAAAACTTATGTATGCTGTCAGGTAAAACCAAGGGAGCACCTGCCGCTAAGCAAGTGCTCCCTTTAACTTATTTCCGGCCGTTAATGCCGCAACAGCCTACAAATCCATGATAATCGGTAGTATCATGGGCCTGCGTCCTGTTTTTGCAAACAAATATTTGCCCAAAGCTTCCCGAATACCGGCCTTAAGAGGCGCCCATTCGGTTATCGGCTGGTTTTCAAAACGTTCTAAAACACTTTTCACGATTTTGCGCGATTCGTCAATCAAAGCATCGGAATCACGAACATAGACAAAGCCGCGGGAAACAATATCCGGACCGTCTAAAATACAACCTCTGGCTTTGTCCAGGGTAACAACGACAATCAATACGCCGTCTTTGGATAATTGCCGCCGGTCCCGGATGACAATATTGCCGACATCACCAACACCTAACCCGTCTACGAAAATTTTCCCGGCTGTCACTTTACCGGCAAAGCGTCCTGTCTCGGCAGTAAACTCAAAAACATGGCCGTTCTCGCCAATAAATACATTTTCCTTGGGTATTCCTATTTCAGTTGCCAGTTTTCCATGTTGTTTGAGCATCCGGTGTTCACCGTGAACAGGAATGAGGAACTTCGGCCGCACCAAATTCAGGATAAGCTTGAGCTCCTCCTGGCTGCCATGACCGGAAACATGAATACCTGACGATCTTTCATACACCACATGAATACCCAGGCGCAACAGCGCATCAATAGTCCTGCCCACAGACCGCTCATTGCCGGGTATGGGATTAGCAGCAATCAGCACCGTATCGCCTGGCGCCAATTCCAAGCTGCGATGGCTCCTGGAAGCCAAACGGCTAAGTGCCGCCATAGGTTCTCCCTGGCTGCCGGTAGTTAAAATCAAAATTTGGTTTTCCGGATAGCGGCCGATTTCATCGACACCAATCAGCACCCCTTCCGGTATGGTCATATACCCCAGCTCAGTAGCCTTGGTTATGACAGTTACCATGCTCCGGCCCAGCAGGGCTACTTTGCGTCCATACTCACACGCCGAATTAATGGCTTGCTGCAGCCGGGATACATTGGAAGCAAAGGTAGTCAGAATAATGCGTCCCTTGGCTGAACTGAAATGTTCATCAAGCGCTTCACTGACAGTGCGCTCTGATTTGGTGTAGCCTTCGCGCTCGGCATTGGTGCTGTCAGACAGCAGCACCAGTACTCCCTGATTGCCCAGTTCGGCAAATTTGTGAATGTCGATAATCTGGCCGTCAACCGGAGTCTGATCAAGCTTAAAGTCCCCGGTATGAACAACCGTTCCCAGCGGAGTCTTTATGTAAACCGCCAGTGCATCGGCAATGGAATGATTGACCCGGATAAAGCCAACCTCGAATTGGCCAAGAGTAATAGCATCGCCAGGGCCCACCGGAATCAGATTACGGTCAGATACAGCATACTCCTTTAGCCGGCCTTCCACTAAGCCTAAGGTAAGCCTGGAGCCATATACAGGCACATCGACCTGACGCAGCAGATAAAACAGGGAGCCAATATGGTCTTCATGCCCGTGGGTTAAGACGACTGCCTTAATCTTATCCTTGTTATCAAAAAGATAACTCATATCCGGTATCACCAAATCAATGCCCAGCATGTCTTCTTCGGGGAATGCCAAACCTGAGTCAACAATAATAATATCATCACCGTAGCGGAATACTGTCATATTCTTGCCAATTTCGCCAAGACCCCCGAGCGGAATAATTAAAAGTTTTTCGTTCTTGTTCAAGAGAACCTCCTGTAATTTTTTATTCTAGGAAAGAAAACACGGCTTGCGCCAGCCTTTGGCGGCGACGGTGGAAACCGGTGTTGTCCTTATCCTGTGTTTAAGAAAGTATTTTTTCTGTTAGGATAAAATGAGAAACTAGGACCCCCGGCAGGTCCTAGTTTTTACTCAACGTTACATTATCATCCGCACAATATGATTAAAATTAACGCCGATCACTAACTAGTGCTTATATTATATACAATCGACAGCTAATTTGCAAATTTTGGCTGGTAATGGAGATTTTATCCGATGATATCGTCAACTTGTCTCAGCCCCTCACCACTGCCAAGGGTCCCCGGGGATTTGCACGGCGAACTTACCGCCGCTTATTTCTAAATCGGTGCCGGTAATATAACTGGCGGCATCGGAGGCAAGAAAGACAATTCCTGCCGCCACTTCATTAGCGGCACCGGCCCGGTTGAGCGCAATCTGTCCCAGTGTTTCTGCCGGCTGTTCAGCAAGGCGCCGGCTATTCATCTGAGTATCAATAACACCGGGGATATAGCCGTTTACGCGAATGTTATAAGGAGCCAGTTCGGCAGCCAGCGTCCGCGTCAAACTGGAAATAGCCGCCTTGGAGGCAGCATAAGCCCCGCCGCCTGCCGAGGGAATAACGGCAGCATACGAAGAGGCATTTAAAATAACGCCACCCTTGCCTTGCCGCATATACCGGGCTGCTGCCTGCGCCCCCAGGAACACCGACTTGAGATTAACAGCCAGGATAGTATCCCAATCGGCTTCAGTCATATCCATTAACTTTGCCTTAAGAGAAATTCCCGCGTTATTTACCCATATGTCCAGTTTTCCATAGCTGTCAAAAACCGTTCGGGCAAATGCACTGATTTCCTGCTGGTTGGCAGCGTCAGCCTGGCAGGTTAGAATTTCCCAGCCCTGCGCTTTCATCGCAGCTTTAAGCCGTTCAAGCTTGTCCTGGCTGCGGCCGCATACCGCCACCTTGCAGCCTTCCTGAAGAAAAGCCTGTACGCAGGCTTCACCGATGCCTGCCGTACCGCCGGTAATAACCGCTACTTTTCCCGCTAAGTTTACATCCATGCTCAATACCTCCTTAGAATAAGAAAAACCACCGGGGTGTGGGTGGCCACTATGCCTAAGCGCCAGCGGCGCAGCGTTGGATGACGTCCGCCCGCACCAGGGTCTTGTTGTGGCATGCAAACTTATGCTTGCCGTTAGGACAACAGAAGGCTATGAGATATTTTTCTCACAGCCTTCTGCCAGTTATGCCTTTATTCCGGGTTGCCTTAATGATTCAGCAGCCGCTTCCTTTTTGGGGATGGCAAGCACTGAAATTGTACCGAGGATAGCGAAGGTCGCCAAGAAATACATACCTGCGTTGGTTGAGCCTGTCGCATCTTTCAGGAAGCCGACCATATAAGGTCCGAAGAAGCCGCCCAGGTTGCCAACCGAGTTAATGATGGCAATGCCGACGGCAGCGGTGGCTTCCGACAGGTATAGATTTGGCAGGGACCAGAAGGTGCCGACAAACGAGTAGATGGCAGCCTGGCTTACACAGAGCAGCAGCATGGAAGTTATGAGATTATCGGTCATGGTTAGACCAATCAAGCCAAAGAAGGCTATCCCGATCGGCAAGGCGGTGTGATACCGGCGTTCCTGCAGAGCGTCAGAACGTCTGGCAACATAAACCATGGCAATGATAGCGCACATATAAGGAATTGTGGAGATCAGGCCGATATTGGACAAGCTCATAGCCTTTGCCAGATTTTTCAATATCTGCGGCATCCACATGCCAAGGCCATAGAGAGCAAGAACATAGCAAAGGTAGCAAAACGCCAGATGCCACACGCGGGAGTTTTTAAATACTTCCCATTTATTGGCAACCTTAACCTTTAATTGTTTGGCCACATGCTCGCGCTCTAATTCGGCGAGCAGCCATTGCTTCTCCTCAGCGGTAAGAAACTTAGCCTGGTCAGGTCTGTCAACCAGAACAAACAAAGTAACAAAACCCAGGATGACAGCAGGCAGTCCTTCCAAAATGAACATCCAGCGCCAGCCGGCCAGTCCCATCCAGGTCACGTTCTCCATGATCCAGGACGATATCGGGCCGACGATAATATTAGCCAGCGCCATGCCGCACATAAACAGTGACATGGTTTTCGCAAAGTGCTTTGTCGGAAACCAGAAAGTAAAGTACAAAACGATGCAGGGATAAAAACCGGCTTCCGCGGCACCAAGCAGACCCCGCAGGATGGCAACATGGGTAACATTTTGGGCAAAAGCCAGGAAAACCGTTACCAAGCCCCAACTGACAAGAATCCTGGCAATCCACTTGCGGGCGCCCACTTTATGCATGATAACATTACTGGGAACCTCAAAAAAGAAATAAGTTATGAAGAAGACACCGGCCAGCATGCCAAACATGCTGGCACTGATTCCCAAATCCTTGTTCATCTGCAGCGCAGCAAAACCGATATTTACCCGGTCCAGCATAGCCACAATATACAACAGCATAACATACGGCACAATCTTCCAGCGTATTTTACTCATAAGCTGGTTTTCGCGTTCTTCGGTAAAGACTACATTTGCCAATCAACACACCTCCAAATATAATTGCATAATTTTTTCGTGTGACCAGTACCACTTTGTACGTTTTTGAACATTCTGTCTTTTAAAGCGGTATTTAGCTTGTATATATCAGCCTCCCTTATTGCATTTTTTAAAATTTAGCCAGCCATGATACTGTATGTTACTCTAGCTAAGCTACAAATTTATGAGGGCCAGTCCATCACCTTGACCGGTGATGGACTCCCCTGCCGGCAGCTTACTTTTCCAACGCTGCTAAGAATTCTGCTTCTTCGGCGGCGCTCATTTTGTAAGTATGCTCCGCATCATCCGGGAATTGCCCCTGCCGGACTTCCTCGGTATATGCTTTAAAGGCATTGGTCAGATGTTCGCCAACATTGGCGTATTTCTTCACAAATTTCGGCGTAAAGTTATCATACATGCCAACCATGTCGGCATAGATCAGCAGCTGACCATGGGTGCCGGAACCGGCGCCAATACCCAGAATCGGAATACCGGCCCTGTCGGCAATGGCTTTGCCTACCGCCGTCGGCACACCTTCCACCAGGATGCTGAAGGCACCGGCTGCTTCAACGGCTTTGGCCTCATTTACAATTTTCATCGCAGCCGACGCACTGCGGCCCTGGGCTTTGTAACCACCGATTTGGCCCATGAGCTGCGGGGTCAGGCCAATATGACCCATAACCAGGATACCGGCTTGCTGGATAGCTCTAATCCGGCTGGCAATGAGCGGGCCGCCGCCCTCTAATTTGATGCAATCCACCAGCGCTTCTTTCACCAAACGACCGGCATTGGCTACAGCGTCTTCGTCGGATTTCTGGTAGGACATATACGGCATATCGCCGACAATAAAGGTATTGGGGGCGCCACGGCGTACTGCCTGACAATGACGGACCATATCATCCATTGTTACCGGGAAGGTGGTATCATAACCCAGGCACACCATCCCCAGCGAATCACCCACCAGGATCATATCAACTCCGGCTTTTTCCTGCATTTTAGCCGTAAGATAATCATATGCCGTCAAATATACAATCTTTTCTCCATTTTCCACCATTTGCGCAAAATCATTAATTGTTTTCTTTGCCATGCTATCGCCTGCTTTCCTCTTTTTTTATCTGACTAGGGTGCTAACTATGGAGCATTGTCAAGGCACCCTCCGCCTGCGTAAGTAAATGGCTGCTTAGATATCCAGGCCTGCGCCCTCGGTACAGGTACGGGCCAGTTTTTTGTACATTCGTAGCAGCGGTGTCGTATCTTTTACCGGAAATACCTTAGTCTTTTTGCGTTCCGCCAGCACGGCCGCCACTTCCTGCGGTACGGCTTCCCTGCCGTTAATTCCGACAATATCCAGGGTGCGGGCAGCAACATCCATATGAATTATGTCGCCGTCCTCGAGGTAAGCAATCGGCCCGCCTTCCACAGCTTCCGGGGCTATGTGGCCGACAGCCGGTCCCCGGGTCGCACCGGAGAAGCGCCCGTCGGTAAACAGAGCCACACTGCTTGACAGCTCCGGCATATTCCAGAGGGCTTCTGTCGTTCGCAGCATTTCAGGCATGCCTGAGCCTTTCGGACCTTCAAAGCGGATAAAGATAGCGGTATTGGGCCCGATCTTTCCTGCCAGAAGCTGCTCCACCGCTTCTTCCTCTGAATCAAATACCCGCGCGGTTCCGGTAAAATTATGGATAGCTTCATCCACACCGGATAACTTAATGACAGCTCCTTCCGGTGCCAGATTGCCTTTGAGAATTTTGATATTTCCCTGGGGCTTCACCGGACTTTTCCGGGTTTTAACAATATCGCCCGCCTGCAGCTTATAGTTGCTCAGGTAGCTGTTCACTTCAGCAAACCAGCCTGTCGCTTCCAGCTCGTCCAGGTTTTCACCCACCGTCTTGCCGGTAACCGTCATCGCGTCAAGATACAGCATATCCCTCAATTCCCGCATCAGCGCCGGCACCCCGCCTGCATACCAGAACAGGTCTGTGGGCCATTGCCCGCCTGTTTTCAGG
>NZ_BMBX01000030.1:0-39892 GCF_014634905.1 Sporomusa sp. GT1
TAGCATTTTGTATTTTAAGCTACTTTATTAGAGGGCGTGAGAGGATATTTCACACAGTCTGCTGTCCCCTTGTCCCATGACGGGAAAACTCCCAGGTTGGCTGCCTTAGCACTAACTTCATCCCTTATATGGTGATGGCAGGCGGAATCGGCAGAATTTACTTGACAATCCTTGACAAAGGGTGATAGATTATAATTAAGTAAATTAACTTGTTTCAATAAGAATTGAATATTGCTAAGTCAGGTGCCCTGTAGAGGGCTTAATAGGGAAGTCCGGTGCAATACCGGCGCGGTCCCGCCACTGTAATGGGGAGCAAACCCGAAGATATACCACTGGGATGAGAGTCTTGGGAAGGTTTGGGCGAGCTATGATCCAGAGCCAGGAGAACTGCCTGTCTGAAGATCGCCGTTTTACCCACGAGTGATGGGGAGGAGATTACAGTGCGCTTGCTTATTTGGAATGTTTTCCAAGTACGCGATGTTGCTTTGCTGAATTTACTCCTGGCATAGACCAGGAGTTTTTAGTTGGTTTCACGCTGTAGAAATCCTCCCGGCTGCCTGCCATAGCAGCCGGGAGTTTCTTATAAGCCATCTTTTTCACTCCTTTTATTAGCGGGTCAATTATGACCCGCGCTTTTTTTCTGGAGCGCCTGGTTATACAGCCGGTACAGCGAATAGTACCGACTTATAAAAAACGATACGCGGGGGGTATTTCATGGATAAGCATTGAGAGTTTTGCGGTACTAATGGAGTCAGCGTTATGGATCAGATTATGAGGGGAGTATGCGAACAGATGATACACAATAAGAAAAAACTTACTCAATTGCTGGCCATGGTGTTGCTGCTAAATGCGGCGACTAATGTTAGTGCGGAAAATAGCAAAGATGAGGACTTCTCTTTTGACAAAATTGTAGTAACGGCGCAACGGATGGAAACAAAAGAACTGGACACTCCGGCCTCTACAACAGTTATCACGGCCCAGGAGTTGAAGGATACCGGGGCTATTAACGTGTTTGACGCTCTGGATCATACCATTGGCGTTAACAGCTTTTCCTATGGCACCGGCGGCGGGGAATACGGCGCGATGCTGTCTCGGGTGATGATCCGCGGTCTGGATAAAGGGACGTTGGTATTGGTGAACGGGGCGCCGGTGAACTTAATGAACTACAATACCATGAGGGTTATTCCCGTGGAAGCCGTAGAGCGGATTGAGATTGTCAAAGGCTCTAACGCCGTTCTGTACGGTGCGGAAGCCATGGGCGGCGTAGTCAATATCATTACTAAAAAAGCGACAGGCGACAACTCCGGTTCGATTAGCAGCACCTATGGAAATTATTACAAGGGTAATTCGGTGTTGGTAAACGGCAAAGATTTTATGTTCTTTTACAAGAAAGAATTCTCGGCTAAAGTGGACGAACAAAGTCGCATATTTACTAAAGATAGCACGACAGGCGCGAAGACGGACAAGATCAGTCTCGGTAAAGGGAATAACGAGTCCATGTTTTTGAACCTCAACTTAAGCGACGAGCTGTCACTAAACTACTCTTATTCCAACGCGGAGAGCACTTACAACAGATGGAGCGGCAAGACCGCTACCCAGCCATACAGTCTCAGCAAATCTATTTACTATGATAAAAGAAGCAATGTTAACTTAGTGTATGACAATAAGGAGGCGGCCTTTAAGTCTGTCCTGGCCTATAATTCCACTAACCTTAAGGGCGGCGGCGCTGCGACCACGGACTATGATATGTACAGCATCAATTTTGACAATCAGAAAACCTGGTGGCTGCGGGACGGCAAGGATTCGCTGATAGCCGGCCTGACGCTGCAGCGGGAACATAACGGCAAAAACTATTCTCCTGAAAATTTTGACAGAGACAGTTATGCGCTGTACGGATCTTACAGCCGCGAGATGAGCGACAAATTTACCGTAACCCTCGGTTTGCGCGAGCACATTGTAAAAGCGAACGAATATGACGCCTCGCAAGATATTATGCTGCCGCAGCTGCAGACCTTATACAAAATCAATGACAATACTTCCTGGTACACCAATATCGGCAAATCCTTCGAGATGCCGGCCACAAGCTCGCCCTTTACCAAAAATGTATCAACGGCAATTAAGTTAAAGCCGCAGGAAGGCTGGACCTATGAAACCGGCTTGAAACGTATTAATGGCAACGAAGCGTTTAAGGTCGCGCTGTTTGCCATGAACATCGACAACAAGTTTGCTTGGGTGAAAGAGAACACAGTCATTCCCGGCGGGGACAAAAATCTGAGCGTTCAGATAAACCGGGACAAATTCCGCAACAAAGGGATTGAAATGGAATACAGCAAAAAACTAAACGAAAGCTGGCAATACAATCTGGGCGCTTCTTTCTCCGACCCGGAATCAAAAACCGGCACTGGTGACTGGGCCCAGGATGCGGCTAAGCTGCAGTTGTCCGCCGGCGTTACCTATACGGAGAAAAAGCTGTTGACCAACCTTGACTTCTTTTATGCAGGGAAAAGAGAGTTTGCCTACTATACTATGAACGGGTCTACAGCCTCCGCTGCGAGTTACGATCACCGCCTTGGGAACCGGATTGATTTGGATGCCACCGTCCGCTATAAAGCGACGGATAGCGATGTTATCACGTTAAGCGGCTACAACTTATTAGACCGGGATAATCCCGTCAGTAATACGGAATATTGGTCGACTCCTTTAAATTACCGCCTGACTTATACCCATAATTTCTAAGTTGTAAAGTATCCAGGGGATGAGCCTGAGCCGGGAAAGCTGTTCCGGCCGGCACAGTTTCTGATAGAGAGATACGGCAGCTATTTGCCGTATTTCTCATAAAACAGGGGGTTAGGTGATTATGAATCTGTGTGAACTGCCGCATCCTATCATTCAGGCTGATTTGAATCTGAGCCGGTTTGCCCTGACAGGTATTAGTAGCGGCATTTCGAAAAAGGTGTACGCAGTGACCGGGGAGGATGGACATAAAACGATCCTCTATATCTGGCAAAAGCCTTTTTTAGGATTATCGGAAGCCCGCACCGAAGGCTTGTATTACTTGCATGCGGAAGGCTTTGAATATTTTTGTTACAACACACAGTTGTTGACCGATGTGGGCATCCGGGTTCCCAAGATAATAAAAACAGGGCATTTTTCCGGAGATATGAAATTCGATTATGCGTATGTAGAATGTTTTGACGGCGTCAGTCTGCAGGAATATCTGCAGTACGGTAATGTGAAAGACATTACCGGCCGGCTGGCTGTCGAGCTAAATAAGTTCTATGCCTGCCGCCGGGATTACTATGGACCGCCGCTATTAACTGCCGCATATTCAAAAACCTGTCAACTGCTATGCTATGAGCATGCTGTGGAGGAACTGGAAATTGCCTGCAGTCTGGACAGTGAAGCTAACCGGCTTAAGAATCTGGTTTTGCAGCAGTTGAACAATTTTATGGTTCATTTTGCCTGTCAGACCAAGCCGTTCAGCTATGCACTCATCCATGGCGAAGCAACACCGGCGCATGCCTGGCTGCTGGCAGACGGCACAATTGGTTTTATTGATATCGAAGGTATTAAATTTTTCGATATTGAATTTGAATATGCTCTCCTTGATATGATGTATGAATATTTGAGGATAAACAAACCGAAGAGTTATGACCGGCATAAACTGTTATTTTATAAGCTGTATCACCGCATATGCTGGTTATCGGTTGCTGTGGATTATTTGCGAAATGTTGACGCTGCCAACAAATTTTTCATAAAGCTGAGACGTATGACGCTGCGGGACTTGTCCAGAGGTGACCGGTAAAGTTATATCATTTATCTGTGAACAAGAAAGATGTTTCAGGCATTTTGGGGCGGAGAGGGAGGATTGAGCTTTGGGTAATACCCCAATATATTGCATACTACGGGCTATACCGGCATGTATTACCTTGTCATTCCTGCTGTTTTTTCATGCCGGTGCGGCCGGCGGCAGTCTGGAAGATAGAACCTTTCTCTGGCTGGAGTATGGTACGAAACAGGAGGAGACGGACGGCTCGATAACCCAGCTTATCTATATAAACAGCAGCAGCGCCTCCCTGAAGCTTGCTGAACTTGCCGATCTGACCGCTTTTTACCGTGACGGACGGCAAAAAGATGAAAAACAGTATTACCGGATTCCCGTCGAGCAAAGAGATGGCCGCTATTTCCTGAGAATCAACAGCTCTTCCCGATTTCTTTATCAGGTGTTTGTCACCGGCAGCCGCCAGGGAGAACATTTTACGGCCCAGACGATCTTTCCCCTGTATGCGGATGGGCTGGACAAGCGCGGACAACAAACGCCGGTGCTGCTGGAAAGTGAAAAAAGAAATCCCGCTATTGAGCTGGACCGATCCGGTAATCCATACAGGTCACTGATGACAGGTCAAACGCTCCGATTTTTGTATAAGCCGGTTCAGTCGTCCGGGCCTGGGGTTCGGGCAATGCAAATCAATGATGTACGCAATAAGACTTCGGCAGATCTTCTGCCGGATGCCGCCGGTATATTTTCCTTTACCCCGGCCCACGATGAACGCCTGGATAACGGCGGTTACAACGAGTATAAGGAGCTCATCGTTTATGCGGAGGAAACTGTCGGCAATGAAGTGTACAAAACCTCAATGAATCTTTTGCTGCGTCGTTCATACTCCGCTCACAACAACCTTCCTCAGGGTTTACTTCTCTTCTTTTTAGCCGTGACAGTCAGTATCGCCATTGTATTATTCCGCAGAAGGAGCTTCCGGTATCATGGTGGATAATTTACGTTCACTAATCCAGACTTTGATGTTTGTTTTCTGGACCTATGGCGGCCGGGCTGGAGTAAACCTTGGCTACTCTGTTCCCTGCTTTTCCTGTCCTTATGTTTCTGGCTGCGCCGGGCATTGTTATCTTATGGCCTTGCAGGGACAATGGAGCCTGGCGTTTTTATTTTCCGGGCTGCTTTCCTATAGGAGCTTTAAGGTAGTCCTGTATTTTCTTCTCTTTGTTCTGTTGGCCATCCTGCTGTCAAAACTATGGTGCGGCTGGGTCTGTCCGTTCGGTACCTTGCAGGACTGGCTGGCCCAACTGAGAAAAAGACTGGGAATCCGGGAAACGGAATTTTCCTGGAAAACCCGGGAGCGTCTGAAGCCGGTTAAATATGTATTGCTGGCGCTGCTGATCACTACACCGCTCTTAATTACTTTTGCGGGCCTGCACCGGGATTTTTATCTGCTGTTCTGTCAAATTTGCCCGGCCAAGCCGATTATGCCGCTGTTTGTCGGGGAAACCCGCAATCTCGCACTGGATTATACGAATACAATTACACTGACTTTCTCGGTTTTATCCCTCACGATTGCAGCCGTCACCCTGGTCGGCAGTTTTTTTAAAGACCGGTTTTTCTGCATGTTCTGCCCGATGCTCCCCTTGATTCAAATGTCGAAAAAAATCAGCTTTATCCGCTTTGAGAAAAAAGGTCATACCTGCTTAGGCTGCGGCAACTGCCAAAGAATGTGTCCGGTCGATATCCGGGACGTACATCTGGAAAAGCGGGAAAAAAACGTAATGAGTGAAGACTGTATGCTTTGCCTGCGCTGCATCGAAGCTTGTCCGGAAGATAGTGCATTAACCGTAAAATTTTTCAATCACAATATATTTTCATCGTCACGCAGGTATGTTGCAAAAAATTATCAACAGGGGAAATCTGCAAATGGATAACATGGTATCTAAAGAGGAAGAGCGGCGTTTAAGGCAGCGGGCCAAGGCGTATGAAAAAACCTGTGAAGAATACGATCAGGAAATTGCCGCATTAAAAGCAAGAGCCGATTATGTCGCCGAGTTCGACTATTTCCTGGATTTATTGGCGCGGCCGCTACAGCCTTCCCAGCTCAGGGAAAAGGTTGGGCGGCCTCTCATTGGCCTGTTTTGTATCCAGGCACCATGGGAGCTGTTCCACGCTTTTGGGGTTCATCCGGTGAAACTGTGCAGCGGCTCCTATACGGCGCAGCGGCTTGCTGCAGCCTATCTGCCGGTGCTGATGTGCCCCATGCTCAAATCGTATATTGGCAGTACAGACTTTGCCGGTTCAGCGGCTGGTTATGACGCCACAATTGTCCCGACAACCTGTGATTGGGTTGTGAAAATGCCGGAAATCGCCAAGGAAAAAATCGGACACCTGCATTATCTGGAGCTTCCTCATGTCAAGCAGAACGAAAAGGGTCAAAAGCGCTGGCTTGAGGAAATCTATGCCTTAAAACAGTTTCTAGAAGAAAAGACAGGGGCTAAATTAAAACGGCAAGACCTCCTGCATTCGATGAATGCTTTTATGAATGTCTGGAAGCTATTTCAAGAGCTGATTGACCTGAAAAGAAGCAATATCTTTCCCGGAATCTGGTTTTTCTGTATTGCCAATACTTTTATGCTGGATGACCTGGGACGCTGGGCAAAGCATCTGGCGCTTGCAGTAAAACGGTTCCAGGCGGAAGTACCGCGGCCGAATCCTTACAAGGTATTTCTCGCCGGCTCCCCGGTGGTCTTTCCGAATCTGAAACTGCTGCAGCTTATTGAGCAGGCAGGGATGACCGTCTGTGCTGACGACCTCTGTTCTTCCGAGAGAATACTCCCCGGCGCGACGGTATACGACGACCCGTCGGAACACGGCCTGTTAAGAGCGCTGGCTGAAAGGTACCATCAGGGCTGTATCTGTCCAACCTTCGCGGATAATGACCGGCGCGTCAATAATATTTTGAAGATAACCGGGGACTACCAGATAAAAGGGATTGTCTTTCATGTGTTGAAAGGCTGTCATCCTTATGATATTGAGAGTTTTTCCATCGAAGAAAAAGTAAAGAACAGTGGACGAAAGTTTCTCAAAATTGAAACCGATTATGTAAAAGAAGACAGCCAGAACCTTTTGACCCGCCTGGAAGCTTTTAAACAAACTCTATAGAAAAAGGTGAGCGCTATGAGTTATAAGATTGGTATTGATCTCGGCAGCACCGCCATCAAGGCAGTGATCGTCAAAGACACTGAGCTGATCTGGAAAAAAGCGGTGCCGACCGCACCCGGCCAGGAAGCTTTGGCCCGTAACTTGCTGGATGAGGGACTGGCGGAGCTTGCGATCAGTAACCAGGACATGGAAGGTATCTCGGTCACCGGTTACGGCAAAAATCTGATTGCCAATGCGCATACCGTTATTGATGAAGTTTCTGCCAATGCCTGGGGCGTTTACTTGTTAAGCGGCCGGAAAGCGCGCACAGTTATCAATATCGGCGGTCAGGACATAAAAATTATCCGGCTGGCCGAAGATGGCAAATTAAGTGATTTTAAAATGAATGATAAATGTGCGGCCGGGACCGGACGGTTTTTCGAAATGGCCGGGCGTATTCTGGACACGCCCATTTATGACTTTGCGGCTTTAGCGGATAAAGCCGATGCTTCTGTCAGCCTCAACAGTACCTGTGCGGTATTTGCGGAAAGTGAGATCGTATCGCTTATCGCTAAAGGAACAAAGAAGGAAAACATCATCCGCGGGCTGCATGAATCAATAGCCAGACGCATAGCCGGCATGATGGGAAATCAGGACTTTGCCGATGAGCTGTACCTTGACGGCGGATCAGCTAATAATGGCGGGCTGGCGGTGGCAATCGAAGATGAACTTCTCCGGGATGTGTATGTTCTTCCCCATCCTCAGTTCACGGTCGCCTATGGAGCGGCCTGTTTGCTGCGAAGATAGGGTTAGGCGCAAACCATTGGTGAAAGAGGTTTGATTGGTTCATGCAGCTATTAGAAAGGATAAAAATAAAGCGGCTTGCCAGCCTGGTATTCCTTTGCCTTATTTGCCTGCTGCTGGCCGGTTGTCCTGCCAGGCAGACAGGCGGCAAAGCGCAAAACTCTCAGGGAAGCTATACCGTAACTGACGACAGCGGGTATACTATGACGCTGGCAGCCAAGCCGCAGCGGATTGTATCTCTGTCCTATGGCACGGATGAAATGCTGGTTGAGCTTGTTGCCATGGACAGGATTCTTGCGTTCAGCCGGTGGGCCGACGACCCGGAAATCACGTTTATTACCGCCGGGCAGGCGGTTCAGGTAAAAAAACGGGCGTTACCCTACGCCGAGGCACTCATCGCGCTTAGGCCGGATCTGATCGTGGCGGCCTCTTCCACTCTTCGGCCGGAAGCACTGCAAACACTCAGGGAGGTCGGCATTCCGGTGTATATATCGAAAAGCCCCAAAAGTCTGGAAGAAGTAAAACACAAAGTCGGGAATTTAGCCCGGGTGGTGGGCGAGGAAAACAACGGGCAGCGTATCATAAACCAGATGGAGGAAGCGCTGCAACGGCTTGAAGAAAAATTAGCCCCGGTTACACCGGATAAGAGAAAATGCGGTATGGCGTTTGATTTTAGCGGGGTTATTGGCAGTAAGAACAGTCTCCTGGCAGATATATTCAATTATGCCCGCATAAAAAACGGCGCTCTCCGGGAAGGCGGTATCGACCAGGGGGAAAATCGCCTTTCCAAAGAGCAGATTGTGGCTATAAATCCTGACATATTTCTGTTGCCTACCTGGAATTATGACGGATACAGCGGGGTTCAAGCCTACCGGCAGCAGATAATGAATGACCCGGCTTTCCGGCATGTCGCCGCAGTGCGCAATAACCAGGTAAAACTGGTTTCCGATAGGTATCGCTATGTCACTTCGCAGCATGTTGTTATAAGTATTGAGGTATTTGCCAAAACAGCCTATCCGGAGTTTTTTTAATCCTGCCAGCAAGTACGTTTTATAAAGAAGGTTATTATGCCAAATCTGTATCAACGGAATCAAAGTAAAGTTCTGGTATTGGTAGTATCTTTTTTTCTTGTAATAATTCTTTCGCTTACCCTTGGACAGGTTGATATTTCACTAGCCGGTGCGGTTGCTGTTATCGGTTATCAATGGTATGTGCCGGTATTTAGCGGCTTTGATTTTACGCCAGATGAGCAGGCTATTCTTTGGCATATCCGGATGCCGCGAACCTTGACCGGTCTCCTGGTAGGGGCGGCGCTGGCCGTCTCCGGCGCTGTTATGCAAGGGGTTTTGGGCAACTCTTTGGCAGACCCCGGTATTATTGGCGTTTCCAGTGGTGCGGCTGCCGGCGCGGTGATTGCCATTGCCTCCGGTATCGGCTTTCTACATATTTTTTATTTGCCGCTGTTTGCCTTTATCGGTGCGCTGGTCACGGTGGCGGTCACGGTTTTTCTGGTAATGCGCCACGGAAAGATACCGGTACTGCCGCTGTTATTGGCAGGCGTGGCTACAAGTATGATTCTGGGTGCTATTACTTCCGGTATCCTGACTTATATTAATGAACAGAAAATGCAGCAATATCTGTTCTGGATGGTTGGCGGTCTGGATTTTAGACGCTGGGAGCACGTATATCTGGCTTTTTGGCCGGTTAGCCTGGGTGTTGCCGCCTTGATTATACTGTCGCGCCATCTCAATATCCTCGTACTGGGTGAAACCGAAGCCAGGGCAGTCGGGATGCCTATTGCACAGTTCAGGCTGCTGCTGCTGGCTATCGCTTCCCTAACGACGGCAACGGCTGTATGCGTCAGCGGCAATATCGGGTTTGTCGGCCTGGTAATACCGCATATTATGCGGTTGATTATCGGCCCTGATCACCGTATCCTGCTGCCGTGCAGCGCTCTAGCCGGCGGCATGTTTTTATTGATTTGCGATACCCTGGGACGGCTGCTGCTTTGTCCGTCCGAAATTCGTGTAGGTATTATGACGGCGCTGCTGGGGGTCCCCTATTTTTTGTATTTGTTAAGGAAAATGCACAGGCAGCAGTAACAGCAGGCTGGTAATAAAGGAGTTTTTGCAATGCTAACTATCTTTACTAATGTGGAAAGACAATGCAAAATGCTGCAGCAGGCCGGAGCGTATCTTGCTGCCAAAACGCTTGGTTTGCCGGAGATCCGGAGTGTTTACTTTGATGATTCTACCGCTTGGTCAAAGCAGGTTAGTGCTCTGCTTAAGGCAAGTGACATTGTTATTTTCCTGTGGCAAGGCCCGGTTTATCCGTGCGAACTGGCAAATAAGGCATTATCCTTTCTAAAGAATGAGGGTAAAACGGCATATGCCTTTATGTCCACTGCCGACAGCACGGCAAACACGATCAGCGGCTTTGCTGACGGGGAAGTACAGCAAATTCGTGACTATATCCTGTGCAGCGGCAGCAGTAACTACCAAAATTTCTTATTGAGGCTGGCAAACAAAACCGGCAGAGGAATCTGGGCGTGCCAGCCGCCGCAGGAGCTTGTCTGGCAGGGTATTTATCACCCCGCAGCCCCGGTGGCTTTGCTTGCGACAGAAGATTATCTGGCAGCGTTGTGTCCTCAAAACCGGCCGCTGGTGGGCCTGTTGTTTTCGCGTGAGTCCTGGATATGGCAGGATACGGCTTATATTGACGCCCTTATCAGGGAACTGGATGTCCGGGGATTTGGCGCACTGCCCGTATTTGGCCTGTGGGAGGACAACCAGGCGCTCAATGCGGCCGGTATCAGCCAGGCGGTGGAACGGTTTTTTTATCATCAGGGGCAAGTTATTGTTTCTGCTGTAATCAATACTTTTAAAGTAGGGCTCACGTTGAGCCGGCAGAACCGGCCAGGTTTTTTAACCCGTCTGAATGTACCTGTTATTCAGGCGTATAATTTGCTGCGTCCCGAGTGCGAGTGGCGGCAAGGGTTTGTCGGCATGAATCCGGTTGAGCTTTCGGTTAATGTGGTACAGCCGGAATTCGACGGGGTGATTCATGGCGGGGTAGTTTCCAGCAAGGAAGCCGACAGCCAGGGGATCAGCCGATATTTGCCGGTGCCGGAGCGGGTTGTGGCGCTGGCTGATAAGGCTAAAAAGTGGGCCAGTTTGCATTATTCCGGCAATGCAGAGAAGAAAATAGCCATTATTTTTCACAATTATCCACCGACAAATGCCAGTATCGGCAGTGCGCAGGGACTGGATTCACCGGAAAGTGTGGCTGCTTTGCTGAGAGTAATGGCAGCAAAGGGGTATCATATCGGCAGCCTTCCGGCAAATGGCAGGCAACTGTTGGAGGATTTGCTGACCGGTGTTACTAATGACCGGCGGTTTCTGACCGATGAACAAATCGGGCAGGCGGTTGGCAAAGTTAGTAAAGGCGACTATAAGATCTGGTTCGACAGTCTGGACCCCAGTGTCAGGGAAGAATTGACCGCAGAATGGGGGCTGCCGCCCGGGGATGTGTTTTTTGCCAATGACAGCCTGATTGTTCCAGGAAGGCTGAACGGTAATATCCTGATTACTCTGCAGCCGCCGCGGGGGTTTGGTGAAGATCCGAATAAAATCATTCATTCACCAACATGCCCGCCGCCGCATCACTATTTGGCCTTTTATGCCTGGATCAGGGAGGTCTGGCAGGCTGATGCCGTTATTCATGTGGGCACACATGGTTCGCTGGAGTGGCTGCCGGGGAAAAACGCCGGTCTGTCGCACTGCTGCTATCCTGAACTGGTCTTGCAGGATTTGCCGAATATTTATCCTTATTATGTTACTATTGTCGGCGAGGGGATTCAGGCCAAACGGCGTGGCGCCGCCTGTCTTATCGGACATCTTTGCCCGCCGATGAGTCATGCCGATACCTATGAAGAACTGGCAGAATTGGAGGAACTGCTTCAGGAATACGCACATTATAAGGATACACAGCCAGCTAGTGCCGCGTTGGTTGGCGAGCAGCTTGCGAGCAAAATAGCCGCATTGCATCTTGAGGAAGATTTGCCCAGACAGGCCGGGCAGCCGCTGACCGACTATATTTTGCGTGTGCATGCCTATCTCGAAACCTTAAAACATATGCAGATACGGGCAGGGCTGCATATTTTGGGCGAAGCGCCGCAGGACGAAGTTTTAACCGAATTCATTTTGGCGCTCACCCGGGTGGATAACGGGGCTGTCCCGTCACTGCCGCAGGTGATTGCCAAGGCGGCATACGGCTATGATTATTATCAACTGCTTGAAAAAAGCGGCGAGTTATTGCCTGACGGCAGCCGCAGTTATGCCAGTGTAATTGGTGAAATTTGGGCAACCTGCAAAGCTGCTGTTGTTTGTTTACAGGACAATGGGTTTTCTGAGCAGGGTATTGCAGCCGTTTTCATGCTGCCGGAGGTACAGGCGCTTGAGCTTGCCGGTACTGTTGTTGAGGAATTGAAGGCTGTTTTAACGTATATCTGTCAGGAACTGTCGGTAAAACTGGCCGCCACGGTACACGAGATTACCAATACGCTCAGGGCGCTAAACGGAGAATATGTCGAACCCGGCCCGGGCGGGGCGCCCAGTAACGGCCGGGCGGATATCCTGCCGACAGGGCGAAATTTCTATGGTGTCGATCCCAATAACCTGCCAACTTCCACTGCCTGGAAACTCGGGCAGACCCTGGCCGAGCAGGTCATCACCCGCTATATAACTGAAGAAGGGGAGTATCCGGAAAGTATTGGCATTGTGTTATGGTCTGATTCCAATATGCGGACAAACGGGCAATGTATTGCCGAGCTGCTCTGCCTCATGGGAGTAAGACCTGTCTGGCAAAAGGGCAGCAGACGGGTTATTGGCCTGGAAGTTATCGAGCTTGAGGAACTGAAGCGTCCGCGGATTGATGTTATGGCCCGGGTAAGCGGATTGTTCCGCGATACTTTATTTAGTGCCATTCAGTTAATGGAACAGGCGACAGCGCTGGTGGCCGGACTGGATGAACCGGAGGACATGAATTTTGTCAAAAAGCATATTATGGCCGACAGTGCAGCCCTTGCCGGTCAGGGCATGGATGAAAAGACAGCCTGGCAACAGGCAAGCTGCCGCATCTTCGGCTGTCCGCCCGGCGGTTACGGCGCCGGTGTGGCTGCGCTCATAGAGGCTAAGAACTGGAGTAGTATTCATGATATTGCCGATGTTTATGTGCGCTGGGGGGCGCATGCCTATGGCTCCCGGCAGCAGGGCGAGTTTTTGCCCCGGCTGTTTCGGCAGAACCTAGGAAGATTGGCTATCACCATCAAGAATATTGACAATCATGAAGTGCACTTGCTTAACTCTGATGATTTCAATGCTTATTGCGGTGGAATGAACGCCGCTGTTCGCAGTATTCGCGGCAAGGCACCGCGGTGCTATATTGGCGACAGCGCTGATCAAAGCCACACCCAGACGAAAAGCCTTGATGAGGAGTTCCGGCGCGTACTGCGCGGGGAATCATTAAACCCCAAGTTTATCGAAGGCATGAAAAAGCATGGCTATAAAGGCGCGGCCGACTTAGCGGCATTGGTAGGACATTGCTATGGCTGGGATGCAACCAGTGAGGTGATGCGCGACTGGATGTACGAAAATCTGGCCGAAAAATTCGCCCTTGACGGCAAGATGCAGGAATGGATGACAGAGGTTAATCCCTGGGCTCTGCAGCGAATTGCTGAAAAACTGCTGGAGGCGGAACGCCGCGGCATGTGGGAGGCCAAGCCGGAAACCAAAAAAGAACTGGAAAACCTGTATCTTTCCATTGAAGGCGAATTGGAAGACCGTGCAGATCAATAAACAATATGTTGAGAGGGGATTTACTTTGAAAAAACAATACCTTACCAAGCATGCTATATGGAAAAAGATGTGTTTAGGCCTGCTAGTTGCTAACTATCTGTGTTTTTCGGGCGGCGGTGCTTTGGCGGCAGCCAAAGGTGAAGTGGAAACTTTCAGTTTAGACTCAGTGGTGGTTACGGCCCAAAGAAGTGAAACCAGGGATCTGAATACACCGGCGGCAGTAACAGTTATTACTGCCGCAGAATTGAAAGAAACCGGCGCTATTAGTGTGTTTGATGCTCTGGAGCATACAATCGGTTTTAACAGTATTTCGTTTGGACCGGCAGGGACGGACTATGGAATGTCTTCCGGCAGAACCATTATTCGCGGCTTGGAAAGGGGGGCCTTGATTCTAGTTAACGGCTCGCCCATCAATTTATTGAATTATAACGGCTCCAACGGCATTCCCCTGGAAGCGGTGGAAAAAGTTGAAGTTATCAGAGGCGCCGGCTCTACGCTGTACGGCTCGGAGGCCTTGGCCGGGGTTGTCAACATTATTACTAAAAAACCGGGAAGCAGTCAGCAGAATACCATTGGTATTACCGGCGGCAATTATAATCAAAACTGGTCGGTAAGCTCAGAGTTCGGCAATAGCGCAATTTATCTGAAACGCGAATATATTGCCGCTGTTGGCAAAACTTCAAGAGATAATCTTACCTCTAAAAAAGACAATACACTAGTCCAGCCTTATGGTCTGGACAAAGGCACGAAGGACAGCTTTTACTTTACAACTCAGTTAAGTGATGAACTCAATTTTAACTGGTCATATACGGATTTGCAATCTAACCGTCCACGGTATAATACAGACGGTTCCCGCGATATGTTATATAAATATGATGATGTCCGCAATAATCTAAATCTTAGTTATGACAACAAAGACGATAATTTTAAATCGGTTCTGTCGTTCAATAAACGGCATGCCTTTGGCAACAAATATGACTATAAAACCGGCGACTGGGGCATCAGTGAACGATACAATATGTACGGCATAAACTGGGATAACCAAAAGACCTGGAAACTGAGAGATGACCGTGACACACTGATTGCCGGCGTTACCCTGGCACGGGAACATTATAACGGTCTGCCCGGCAGTACTGCAGTCAAATATAATAATGCGCTGCGCAACAGTTTTGCTGTCTATGGAGCTTATACCTATAACATTAACCCTGAGTTCAGTACAACCCTAGGCCTGCGGGAAAATGTTATTAAAGACTATGCTACCGACAAAAATGTTTTTTTACCGCAAATCCAGACATTATATAAAATCAATGACAATACTTCCTGGTATACCAATATTGGCAAGTCCTTTCAAATGCCGGCGCTGAACCAGTATTTTTCCAAACAAAGTACTGATTTTAACAGGTTAAAACCGCAGCAAGGCTGGAGCTACGAAACAGGGATAAAAATCATTGACAATAATCAATCGTTCAAAGCAGCTCTTTATCATATGGATATCAAGGATCAGTTTGTTTGGAAAAAGAATCCCGACAAAACCGACTATATGGCTAATGCCGGGAACTTCCGCAATACTGGTATGGAATTGGAATATGTAAAAATTCTTAATAACAACTGGAAATACAATTTGGGATTTAGTTATTCCAATCCGGAAAATAATGAAAATGGCTCCTGGGAGCAGTGTAACAGCAGAATACAGACAACCGCGGGCATAACCTACAATCAGGAAAAATGGCTGACAAATGTTAATTTCTTATTCCTGGGCGACCGGGAAGAAAGCTATTACAAAATCAACGGTAACATCAGCGATATTCCGGATCGTGTACAATTAAACGCCATGATTAGATATCAGCCGGAACGCAATCAGTCGGTGATTCTGAATTTGTACAATATCCTTGACCGTAATAACTCTGTGAACAAATATGAGAATCTGGATCTGCCTTTTAACTGGGCACTAAGCTATAACTATACCTTTTAATTTCGTGAGTAATGAGTAAGTTGCGAATAAAAGCAAAGCCACTCTGAAACCTGCTGTCAAGGGTGCAAAATTTGTGTGGTTTTTTACTCCTTTGGTTAGCGGGTCTATTATGACCCGCGTTTTTTTTCTGCTTGGGCATACATGCTTCAAAAATTTGCCATGGAGAAGATTCGAGAGTAAGGAAAGTAGTTGATGAAAATGTCTGAGAAGTTGTCAGGTTTTGATTATGCCGTTGAGTTAACAGGTCTGACTAAAATGTATGACGGACGAAAAATTGTTGATAATTTGTCGCTGACAATACTGCAAGGGAAGATATTCGGCCTGCTTGGCCCTAATGGCGCGGGTAAGTCGACGGTAATGAAGATGATTGCCGGTTTGACGCGCGCTACAAGCGGATCGGTGCGGATTTTTGGGCTTGATAGGCTGGCGGAACCGCTCGCTGCTAAAAAACTAGTCGGCTTGGTGCCGCAGGATAATAACCTGGAACGGGATTTGACGGTGGAAGAGGTTTTGCTGGTTTATGGCAGGCTTTTTGGTGTGCAGCGGCTTAAACACCGGCTGGAAGAGGTTTTGACAAAGTTTAATTTAGAGCAAAGCCGGCATATAAAGGTGGGGGTGCTGTCAGGGGGGACCGCGCGCCGGACACTGATTGCCAGGGCTCTGCTGCCTGAGCCTGAACTGCTGCTGCTGGACGAGCCAACCGTGGGACTTGATCCTGACGTCCGCCAGGAATTGTGGAGTATTGTACGCCTTTTGACCAGTGAAGGCAAAAGCATAATATTGACAACACACTATATGGAGGAAGCCGAGCAGCTCTGTGAGCAGGTGGCTATGCTGCGTTCCGGTCGTCTTGCTTTGTTGGATACGCCGGCAGGCATTAAACAGCGGACAGGCAATGGCCAGGCAAGCGGGGCGCTTGAGTCCATGTTTATTAAACTGGTTAAGGAAGGCGATGGCTGATGGGCTGGTATGCAGTATTTTGGCGGGAAATGATTATACTGTGGAAGAAAATCGGCAGAATGGGCTACGTATTTTCCACTATTGTTTTTCCCTTTATTTATCTGTTTTCTTTTGGACTGGGGTTAGGAGGCAGAGTGAATGTGGATGGCGGCTATTTACCGTTTCTGGCCAAAGGTATTATGGGTGTCACTGTGTTGTTAAACTCTTTTCAACAGACCGCATCCTCTGTGAGTACAGGACGGCTGTATTTCCGTAATTTTCAAAGTGTGGTTTTAAGTCCGGTGGCTGCCTGGGAAGTGGTTTTGGGAATTATAGCAGCAGGTTCGGTGCGGGGAATATTTTTTGGCAGCCTGGTTTTCGTCATTGCCTGGGGTGCTTTTGGGGTAGGCGGGTTAAATGTCCTGGCTGTCGCCGGCCTTATTCTGGGTTCTTGCTGCTTTGCCGCCATGGGGGTGGTTGTAGGCATGCTTGTTAAGCATCCTGACGATGTTTCGCTGATTAATAATTTTTTTATTACGCCGATGATATTTTTTGGCGGTTCGTTTTTTCCGTTGCAGAATCTACCGCCCTGGCTGGCTGTAGTTGCCCGGTTATCGCCCATTGGTACGCTTAATGCCCTGTTGCGGGCACCTGACTGGAATAGCGGGGCCGTATGGGCGGCAGGCACGCTGATAGTACTGTCTGTTTGCTTTTTTGCCTGGAGTGTGTGGCTGTACAGCCGGTATAGTGAGTAGGTCTGAGAAAAGGTTGCCCCGGAGCGGGTGAATTGTCGGTCTGACAACCACCGGGCAGTCTGCAAAGTGGGACAAGGGACCTGTCCCCTTGTCCCACGGTAGAATTCGCTTGACAAAACCTGCCAGGCAATATACTATAGTAGTAGCATAATGTATCTGCGTTTATTGAAAATTGTATATGGATGAGCCAGGTGCCCGCAAGGGCTTAATAGGGAAGACCGGTGTAATGCCGGCGCGGTCCCGCCACTGTAATGGGGAGTGAACCCAAGGTATGCCACTGGGACGAAGGTCTCGGGAAGGTTTGGGCAAGCTATGAGCCAGAGCCAGGAGAACTGCCTGTCTAAAGATCGCCGTTTTACCCACGAGTGATGGGGAGGAGATTACAGTTGCACTAGCTTATTTGGAATGTATTCCAAGTGAGTTGTGTTGCCTTGCTGAATTTACTCCTGGTCATAGACCAGGAGTTTTTATTTGGATTTATGCTGTAGAATTCTCCCGGCTGCCATGGCGACCGGGAGTTTCTTATTTAGTTGCCATTTCTTCTAACTCCTTCATGTTTTTGCGGGTCTATTATGACCCGCGCTTTTTTTTCCAGCTAAAGTGTATAACTTTTTAAAGAGCAGGATTAACAGCGGCTTCCACGCCGCCAAAAGCTTGGTGTAAGCCATGTTTTCTTTATGAATTGATAAAACAAGGAGCGGATAAGGCATATGCAAAAGAAGATTGCCTTTTACGGCAAGGGCGGCATCGGCAAGTCTACGACAGCTGCCAATGTATCGGCCGCACTGGCGGAAATGGGGCACAAGGTTTGCCAAATTGGCTGTGATCCCAAAAATGATTCCACCCGCCTTTTATTAGGGAAGGTTTGTTCACAGACGGTATTGGATATGGTTAAGCAATATGGGGAGGAAGTTAGGACCGAGGACTTGGTACATAGCGGCTTTGGCGGCGTACAGTGTATTGAGGCCGGAGGGCCCGAGCCAGGGGTAGGCTGCGCCGGACGCGGCATAATCGTGGCACTGGAAAAGCTGAAAGCCTTGCAGGCTTTGCCTGAAGATGCCATTATTCTGTACGATGTACTGGGAGATGTAGTGTGCGGCGGCTTTGCCGTACCCATACGGGAAGGCTATGCCAGCGATATTTACATTGTATCTTCCGGCGAACTCATGTCACTCTATGCGGCCAATAATATTGCCAAAGGGGTGGCCCGCTATGCTGCCCGGGGGGCGGTGCGGCTTGGCGGCATTATCGGCAATAGCCGCGGCATTGCTAATGAGCAGGCGTTGCTTGAGGAATTTGCCAAACGGCTGCATACTTCTTTAGTCGCCTATATTCCCAGGGATCGTACTGTTAATAAAGCGGAAATTCATCGTAAAACAGTCATCGAATTTGCGGCAGACTCGCCACAGGCGGCGATTTACCGTCAGTTAGCCGGTTTTATTTGTGAGAATACGGCGCTGAGTGTGCCGACCCCCATGTCCTTTGCAGAATTAGAGGAGCTGGTGCTTGACTATGGTGATGAATAAACGGGCGAAAACAGCCCGCAAACGGGGTTACAGCTGTGCGATGCCGGGCGTATGGCGCGCCGTTTCCCACAATGAAGGCGCGCTTGTTATTTACCATAGTCCTAAAGCCTGCGGGCATATCGGCCGGGAAATGGATTTGGGAATGCATTTCCGTTCACTGGCAAAGCGGCAATTTATGCCGGAGCAGTACTCGGCACCACTGATCATCAGTGGATTGGCGGAAGAGCATTCGATTTTCGGCGGGGCCGGCTTGCTCAGGGAATGTATTGAATATGCAGCCGAAAGGTACAAGCCGGCCTATATTTTGATTGCCAATTCCTGTGTGGCCGGCGTGATTGGTGATGATACGGCTGCGGTGGCAGGCGAGGCAGAGGCGGCGCTGGGCATACCGGTGATGTCTGTTCCCTGTTACGGTTACCTGGACGGCGACTATTATGCCGGGTTTTATCATGCCGGAAAAATACTGGCAGAGCGCTTTATGATTGCCCAGCCCAAGGTGGTTAATACGGTAACCCTCTTGGGTGACCGCGGCGGCCCCAATGGCATGGATGTGCAGGAAATTAAACGTTTGCTGGGCTATTTTAGCCTAAAAGTGTATTGTCATTTTCCGGCATATGCTTCACTGGAGGATATAAGACGGGTGCCGTTTACCGCCCTGACTGTACCGCTTAGCGGGACAAGACAGTCCAATCCCTGGATGTGCAAGCTGGGGCTGGAACTGGAGGAGATGCTGGGAGTGCCTGCTTTTGACGGGGATTATCCGGCAGGCTGGCAGGCGACGGTTTTATGGCTGACGAACTTAGGCCGGTTTCTCAACCGGCAGCAGCAGGCTGAAGCTGCCATTAAGCAGGAGGCAGAGCGGTTAAACCGGCATATCGCTGAGTATAGCAGCCAGTTGCAGGATAAGCGGATTGTATTGTATCTCGGACGGCCGCTGCTGTATTTTGATCCGGCCTGGGTACTGGAGTTATTTTCTTTGTATAATTTGAATTTGGCAGGCATTGTGGTGCTGGATGATGTGCTGAGCAAGGACCAGCAGCTTGATTTATATCAGGAACTGAAGCAACAAACCGGCATACCCTGCTTTTCTCAGGCAGAGGGAAAAGACATAGTTGAAACAGCAGATATTGTTGTGACCACGCATGAGTTGACTGAAGCAGCCAGGAAAAAGCAGCTCTTTCTGCCCTTGCTGCCGCTGGCCGGGGTAGGGGGCATTACTGCCCTGATGACTAAGCTGGTGCGCCTGGCGCAGCGTCATGACCGACGGGGAGGAATTATGTATGTGTAATAGTCAGTGGTCAGATGCGCGGACTTTGGTGGAAGCCTGCGCGCTCACCGGCGTAGCCGCTTTCTTTGCCGGTATTCCTGATGCTGTATTGGTGGCCAATGGCCCCATGTGGTGCTATTTTTATGCGCTGCGCTATCTGGAAAGGCAGTGTCCGGCGGTCAGTTCACAATTTTACTGCACCCAGGCCGATAATCATGCGGTTGTTTATGGTACTGAGGAATGCCTGCTGGAAACTTTGGCTATCATTCGCCAGCAGGCCCGGCCGTCGGTTGTATTGATAGAAAATAGCTGCTCTGTCAGCTTGATTGGCGATGATATCGCGGGCATTGCCAGACAGGCGGGTTTATCTTGCCCGGTGGTCTGCGTGGACAGCGGCGGACTGGCCGGCGGCTTTGCCGCAGGCTACTGCGCTGCTGCGGGAGCGTATCTGGAGCAGCTGCCGCTAAGCCGTCCGGGTGCGATACGGCCCGGTACTGTCAATCTGCTGGGTTGTACGGTTGGCTACTACAATGCCGATAATGATGTTCAGGAATTGAAACGTATGCTTAAACTGGCAGGCTATGAAGTGCTGGCTTGTCCGGGAGCAGGCAGCAGCACCCAGGTTATAAGCGGCATGACCAGCGCGTCGCTCAACATTGTTGTCCATGAGGAATTGGGTCTTGACCTGGCCAAACAGCTTAATGAGCAGTATGGTATGCCTTATGTATCTTTGCCGCCGCCTTATGGTTTGCAGGGGTCGCTGGCCTGGCTGCAAAGCTTGCGGCACTATGCGACAGGCGGTGCCGGTGATTTGCGTAAGGTTTGGCAGGAAATCAGCGGCCTGGAGCGGAAAATTCAGGCGAGTACTCTGGAAATGCAGCGGGTCTGGGGCGATATGTGGTTTGAAAAAACGCTCCTTGCCGCACCGGGTTCTGCAGCTGTAGCCATGGCCGAGGCTGTCCGTACCGAGTGGCTGGATACAGGCCGGCTGACGGTCATGGCCTATGGTCAAATTCCGGCTTATACTGTGCCGGATTGCATTGATACCCTTATAGAGGCCGGCGGCGACAGTCAGGTAACGGAGAATCTGCTGGCAGAGCTGGAGGGTGGATTACTACTGGCCGGCAGCAATGAAAAGGCCATATTGCAGCAAAAGCTGGTGCCTAATGTGGTTTGCCAGAATATTGCGCTGCCGGTATATGATGAAGTCATTTTAAGCGACCGGCCGTTTATGGGGCTGCAGGGAGCCTGCTATATGCTGGAACGGCTTTGGAATCAGTATATTACCTTTTGTCAACGGCGTAAGTGATTATTAAACTGTACAAGGAGGGGAAAAGATATGTTACAATATATTCCTGAAAATTGGCCGTATGATCATGCACATCCCTCTGAGCAGGAGGATAGGGCCGGCGAGGACAAAGCCGTTCTTTATTTTATTGTTTTCAAGCAACCGGATGCGGCAAGATACGCAAGCGGGTGTTTTAAAGCCAGGCAGATGATTGATTTTTGGCAACGGAGAATGAATGTTTATGCATAGAAAAAGGAGTATTGTCAGTATGGCAGACACTAAAGGCTTAGTTATTGTAAATACCGGAAACGGCAAAGGAAAAACAACAGCGGCTTTGGGGCTGGGTATGCGGGCCTGGGGCCAGGGGCTCCGGGTGCTTGTATTACAATTTATCAAAGGCAATTGGACCTATGGCGAATTGCAGGCTGCCGAACGAATGGGCGCGGATTTTGTTATCCGCCAAATGGGAGAAGGGTTTGTAAGAAATAGTACCGATGATGAAAGAACTGATCATATGCAGGCATCCAAAGAAGCCCTGGAGGATGCCAGACAGGAAATCATGTCCGGAGCGTGGGGGATGATTATCCTGGATGAGATTAACTACGCTCTTGGCTATGGGCTGCTTCCGGTAGATGAAGTACTGGAATTGATAGCTGCAAAGCCGGACTATCTGCACCTGGTGCTTACCGGCCGCAGTGCGCGTAAGGAAATCATTGATAAAGCCGATTTAGTAACCGAAATGGGAGAAATTAAGCACCCGTATAAACAGGGAATCAGGGCGCAAAAGGGTATTGAATTTTAACCGGCTGCCGGGCTGCTGACTTTCTACTGCTGCGGCTGTTCAGAATAGCTCCAGCCGCCGGTGCCGTTTAATTTTAATATCCTGCGGTGGTATGACGTTAGCGTATCCCGGTGGCCAATACTGATTACTGCGGCATCAGGCAGCTTCTCTTTAAGTATCTGGTATATTTCTGCTTCCATGGCAGCGTCAATACAAGCGGTTGTCTCATCGAGGAAGATCCACTTTGGCCGGTGCAAGATGGCCCGGGCCAGGGAAAGCCGTTGGAGTTCACCCGGTGAAAGGTTTTTTGACCAGTCTGTTTCGATATCCAGGCGTGGGAGCAGTGCGGCTAATTTGCATATATGCAGTGCCTCTTCCACCTTATTGTCGGTTACGCTGACGTGTTTGTACGGGTATAGTACCGCCGCGCGCAGTGAGCCAAGCGGGATATAAGGTTTTTGCGGCAGAAACAGGACACTGCCATCCGGCGGGCAGGACATTTGCCCGGAGAAATAGGGCCAGACTCCGGCTAATGTCTGTAATAATGTGGTTTTGCCACAGCCCGAAGGACCGGTAATCAGCAGGCTGTCACCACCGGGGAGCGCTAAGGTAAGCTTGTTCACCAGGATATGGCCGGCAGGAGAAAATACGGAAAGTTCTTTGGTTATGAGTGTATCCGGATTGTAAAAGGAAGTGTTTGATGCCAGGTGCTGTGACTGGAGGAGCCGGAGCTGGGTGCAAAACTCCCGCAGCCGGTTAGTTACAGCCTGCCATTGAGCGATTTTCCCAAAGCTTTCAATGATATAGGCGAGCGCGGAATGAACATACCAATAAGCCCCCGATATTTCGAATAATTGCCCAAGCTGTAGCTCGTCATTGAAATATTTGGGAGACGCGATCAAAAAGGCAAATACGGTAGACAACTGTGTATAGGCTGCGGATATCCAGGTAATGTCCCTGGTTGTTTTAATTATTGCAAGCTGGGTAATTACAATACTTGAAAACCATTTTAACAGATTGTGTTTCTCCCAGGTATCTCCCTTGCATAATACAATACCTTCGGCATATTCCTTCAGCCTGATTAAGCTGTAGCGGAAGTTGGCTTCATTGCTTTGCTGGAGGTTATTTTGCAGCATGAGAGGGCGGCCTATCTTTATGGTTACCCAGGTGCCGAGAGCGGAATACAGGAGGGCGGACCAGACCAGGTAACCGGGAATTATGACTTCTGCTGTCAATAAGGAGACCTGGATTTCCCCTGATAACCGCCAAAGGACAACTGAGAATACGATAAGAGTTATTAAATGACGCAGCAGCCCCACGGCCAAATCCAGCGAATGGGTAACAAACAACTGAATGTCCTCGCCGATACGCTGGTCCGGATTATCGATAGCCTTAACAAGAAATCTCATATGAAAATAGTTCTGCTTGTGCAGCCACAGCGTGATATATTTATTCGTTAACCACTGGCGCCACCGCAGCTGCAGCAGCATTTTGACATGTGTCTGCCAGCCTGAGGTTGCGACAAGAATGGAACAAATCAGAGCAAATTGAACTAAAGCATGATAAAAACCGGCAAAGTTATGCTGCTGCAGGTGATTGTAGAAGCCTACCTGCCAATTATTGAGCTGCATATGGAGCAGTACCAGCAAACCGGTGCAAAGGATGAGAAGCAGGGTTAATAGCCAGGCTTTGGGAGCAGCCTTCGACAACCAATAGGACAGTGCCATTCTTACCAAGTGACCTGCTCCTCTCGCGTGAAGATGGAAGTCAGATATGGCATGTATATGCGGTCTTGAGCAGAGATATACAAAATAAGAACAACTTGACACTATTTGGACTGAAGTATATACTGGAAACAATAAACAGAATATTTGAGGTAGGTGCCCAACTGGGCTTAATAGGGAAGACCGGTGAAAAGCCGGCGCGGTCCCGCCACTGTAACGGGGAGTAAGCTTAAGATATGCCACTGGGATGATTTTCTGGGAAGGTTTAAGCAAGCTATGATCCGGAGTCAGGAGAACTGCCTGTCTGACAATCACCGTTTGTTACCCACGAGGGTTTGGGGAGGGGATTACAGTAGGCGTTTTGCGGCGTAGCTGAATTCACTTCTGGTTTTATCACCAGAAGTTTTTTATTCTAACCAGTAACCTACTGTTTGTTACTCCCGGCTTTTTATACGGTCGGGAGTTTTTCTGTTTGCAGCTGTTTTTGCTCTGTTTGGCCGCAATGCTGCTGCATAATGTTTACTTAAGAGACAACCTATAGGAGATGAAACGATGATGTTGGCAACCCTGGCTAAACCGTCATGTCGCCTGAGTATGCTCGTGGCTTTAGTAGTGCTGTTCTTCTTTACAGGTGGTTGTACGGGAAAAAATAATACCGGTTCGCCGCAAGGCGGCAATGGAAATATAGCCGGTTCCGGCGGCTATGAGATAGTGGATAGTACCGGCTATGTACTGCAGCTTCCGCAAAAACCGCAAAAAATTGTGCCGCTTTCCGTCAGTACCGACGAAATTCTTTTGGCACTGGTAAACCCGGAGCGTATTGCGGCCCTGACGCATCTTGTGGATGACGCCGGTGTTTCCAATGTTGTGGAACAGGCCAAAGTTGTTCCCAAGAGAATACGTGTTCATGCCGAAAGCATTATTGCGCTTCAGCCGGATCTTGTGCTTATGCCGGATTGGCTGCCGCCGGTGCTGAGCCAAACGCTCAGGGAGACAGGCATTCCCGTCTATGTTTATAAAACCGCCGCCAACGTTGACGAGGTTAAGCAATCTATTATCGCGCTTGCCCGGGTTGTCGGTGAAGAACAGGCCGGTGAACGTCTGGTGGCTGAAATGGAAACGCAGTTGGCGCAAATTAACGAAAAAACCAGCACGATTCCAGCCGATAAGCGCCCGGTAGTTATCCGGTTTTCCCTGATGGGAGATAGTGGCGGTAAAGGGAGTACTTTTGAAGATATTTGCCGCCAGGCAGGGGCAATTGAAGGTGTGGCAGCCGCCGGTTTAAACAATGATGACCTATTGTCCAAAGAACAGCTTGTCCGGATTAATCCGGATATCATTCTGCTGCCGGTCTGGGATTATACCGGCAAAACAGATATTCAGAAGTTTGCTGAGGATGTGCAAAATGATCCGGCTTTGCAGATTGTGAAGGCCATTCACAACAAAAAAATGATTGTTGTGCCTGACAGACACCTGACTTCCACCTCACAGTACATTGTTTACGGTGTGCAGGCTGTGGCCCGGGCTGCCTATCCTCAGCTTTTTTAAGGTTATTGATAATGATACAAACGGAGGGAGAAGAATGAGTTTTATTGCCAAGTGCTTTCAGATATTTCATCAGGGCGGCCCGGTCATGTATCTGATTCTGGCCTGTTCCGTACTGGTGGCCGCCATTGGGGTGGAGCGGTTCATGTATTATAGAAAAATGGACACCGATATGCACGAGTTTACCGGACGCCTTACCGCTTTACTGGAGCGGGATGACTGGGCGGCAGCTCATGAATTATGCCGGCAGACCCAGGGTATTGCCGCTATGGTTGCCGCCAAAGGGATTGCCCATGTGCAGCGGGGCTGCGCGAATATCGAAAGCGTGCTGGAGGGAGAAGCTTCTTTAGCTGTTGCCGGCCTCCGGGCATATTTAAACCATTTGGACACCATTGTAACTATTGCGCCGCTGCTTGGTCTCTTAGGCACAGTTATCGGTATGATTGATTCCTTTAGTGTCATGAATATCAAAGCCGGTCAGCCTCAGGCCATTACCGGCGGTGTCGGGGAAGCGCTCATTGCCACGGCTTCCGGCTTGTGTGTGGCTACCCTGGCTATGATTGTGTACAGTTATTTTAATCACCGGTTAGATCACCTGATTACGACTATTGAGCAGACCTGCCTGCTGGTGATGGGGCATATCAAACAGGAGAAGCGTCATGAAATTGCGTAATTTGCGTTCAGAGCGTCAGCCTAAGCTGATGATTATTCCCATGATTGATATCATTTTCTTTTTACTGGTATTTTTTATCATGAGCACGCTCTATATGGTTGACCAGCAGACAATACCTGTTAACTTGCCGCAAGCCGCTTCAGCCCAGAGTGACAAGCCGCACAGTGTGGCTATTGCCGTTACCAAAGAAGGCCGGATTATGTTTGAGCAGGAAGAGATACCGCTGGAACTGCTGCAAAAGCGGGTGAAGCTGGAGATGGCTAAGCAGGGTGACCTGGTTTTTATCCTGCGTTCGGATAAAACAGCCGAATATGGCAAGGTGGTAGCCGTTCTTGATGAATTAAAGCTGGCCGGGGCGCACCGGGTGGCTATTGCTACTGAAAGGAAGGAGAAGTAATGATTGGTGGCAGGTAGGCGGCTGGCGGTTTATTACGGCCAAATTACCATGTGTTTAAATTAAAAGTGTAATATGAAGGAGAGAAGAAGGATGAGAAGAAAAAGAGGCACCGGTACAAGCAAGAGCTGGCTGTGTGCGATGGTAACCAGTGCATTGTTATTGCAGATGCCGGCTGCTGTGCTGGCAGAAGAGACAGACAACCAGGAAACATTTTCACTTGATGCAATGGTGATTACCGCTAACCGGGTACCGACAGAGGCGGCGAAAACGGCAGCCAATGTCACAGTTGTTTCCCAGGAACAGATTGAAAATGGACCTTATGCCAATTTGGGGGATGTGTTAAGAGATGTTAACGGCGTTGCTGTTACTACCAAAGGCTTTGCCGGTGCCGGTCAGACTGTTTATCTAAACGGCGATGACCGGGTGCTGGTGATGATTGACGGGCGCAGGCTCAGCCGGCCGCAGGGTACAGTAAACGGCGGCCGGGCCAGCATTGATCTCAACTCGATTGTTTCGCTGGATAATATCGAACGTATTGAGATTGTTAAAGGCGGCGCGTCTGCTTTATACGGTTCCGACGCTGTCGGCGGGGTGATTAATATTATTACCCGTAAAGGCACCGAGGCTAAGACCACGGTAGACTTTTCCGCCGGCTCCTGGGGTATACGCAATTACGGGTTGAGTACTCAGGGCAGTGAAAATGGGTTTAGCTGGTATATTACTGCCAATAAAAAAGAACAGGATTATGCGGAATACAATGTGCTCAATCCTGCGTTAACGCCAGGCAGCAGTAAAGGGGACAGCTATCGCTGGCCTAATTCCCGGTATGAGGGAGAAGGATTTACGATGCGGTTGGACAAAACCATTGATGACAACCGTTCTCTGACCTTTAATTTTGAACATTGGAATGATGAAGGCGGGCAGCCGTTTGCGGTTGAATATCCGAGCGAGGGGTCACTTAATCGCTTAACAAGTTTAGCAAACAACTGGGCGCTGACCCATGACTTCAATAAACAGCAAGCTGTGCCGGGTTTTGCCCGGATATATACTAACTATGCCAAGCAGGATTTTTATGGTACCTATAAAAGCAGGGTGCAGGGGCTTGCCTACCAGACTGGCTGGCAACTGGGTGACAAGCATAAACTAATTGCCGGTGTCGATTGGGAAAAGGGAGAAGTCTTAGATAATGTATATTACAGCGGGGAGAATTATAAAAATAAATCGGTAACTAATACAGCAGTTTACCTGCAAGATATTTTTACTGTAACCGACAAATGGACGGTAACACCGGGTATCCGCTATGACCATCACAGCAAATTTGGCGGACAAACAACACCTAAAGTAAATGTCAACTATGGTGCCGATGCAACTACCGATATCTACTTGTCCTATAATAAAGTATTTAAAGCTCCTACCTTGGATGATCTTTACTACAATATGTACGATCCAGACCATGGTTCATCCTATGGAGATCCTAATCTTAAACCCGAAACAGGACATGTAATCAGTGCCGGAGTGAATAAAAGGCTAAGTGACGACACAACCGTAACGGTCAATTATTTTACCAGTGAACTAACCGATGCCATCAAATGGGATAAGGAGGGCAAGGACTCATGGGTGCGCAATATCGCCAAACAAAAAAAACGCGGCATTGAACTTAACCTTAAGCACAAGTTATCGGAACGCTACTATACGGAACTGGGCTATTCTTATGTGAACATCAAAGAAAATAGAAAAAATGCCGGCTACCTTGTCGATCCCAAAAACAGTCAGCCTAACGGCTATCGGGTAAAAGCAGGCTATACGGATGCTAAATGGGATGTGAATGTCAATGGGCAGAGTGCGAGCGGTCTTGACCGGGAGTATTTTGTTGACAGTAATTACTGGGTGTGGAACCTGGCTGCCAATTACAAGATGACGCCTGATGCCACAGTATACTTTAATGTTTATAATTTGGGTGATAAGGCATATGAAATCAATTCCAGCAAAGGTGAATATAACAGGATTGGCGATTTTCCTATGACCTCCCGCCATTTCGTAATGGGAGTCAAATATTCTTTCTAAAATATAATGCTACAAGAGCAAGTGCAGTCAACTAAATTTACAATGCTTTCGATCTGATTTTCTTGCCAGTGATGAGGAGAAGGTAGCATGGACAAGGTATATTCAGAGGAAAGTAACACTTCTTTTCGGCAGATTATAAAAATTACATATCCGGTTGTTCTTTCCATGCTTTCCTTTAATGTTTTGGTGTTTGTTGATCGGCTGTATGTATCCTGGTATGATCTCACCCAATTTGCCGCCATGCTGCCAGCTAGTTTTACGGCTATTGGCCTTGCCAGCATTTTTACGGGAATTGTCGGCTATGTTTCCACTTTGTCTGCGCAATACTATGGTGCGGGACGCTATCCTCAATGTGCTGCGTCTATGTGGCAGGGTATCTATTTGAGCATTGTTTTTGCTTTGCTTCCGTTGAGTATTTCGCCTATAGTTGCTTCTGTATTTCAATTGATGGGGCATACCGGAAGTCTGTTAGCATATGAAAGAGAATATTTTTATCTTATTATTATAGCTGAATGCATTCAAATGTTCTCTACCGCATTTTTTGGTTTTTATTGCGGCATTGGTGATACGAAAACGACTATGCAGGTAGCCGTGCTCATGAATATAATCAATGTCATTTTGGCCGGGGGGCTCGTGTTTGGTAAGTTCGGTCTACCGGAATTGGGAATGATGGGGTCAGGGTTGGCAGCTATTATCAGTTGCTTGGTAGGCCTGTTTTGTTATGTGCTGTTTTTACATAAAGCTGTAATGCGCCAATATCAGCCTTGGCAGCATTACCGGCCAAACAAGCCTTTGCTCTGCAGCCTGCTGCGCTTTGGCTTATTTGCCGGGATTCAGTCTTTTGCGGAAATGGGATACTTTAGTATCTTTCTCCTGATAATTGGCTCAATGGGTGCAATGAATCTGGCTGCGGTGAATGCCGCTTTTGCCATGGAAGCCGTTTTTATTTTACCGGTAATTGGTATGACAACGGCGGTGGGCATTCTTGCAGGTCAGGAGAAAGGGGCTGGCAGGCTAGGCAATATCCCGGAGATTTTTAAAAAAGGGTTGGTCTTGGGGCTTAGTTTTAATGTTCTAATCCTAATTTCATGCAATTTCTTTCCGGAGCAGCTGATTTCTATTTTTCATTCAGATACCAATGCGGATCAGCATCACTTAGTTTCTATAGCTACTCCCTTGTTACAGCTTACCTCGTTGTGGCTGGTGTTTGATACCATTCATTTAATGGTAGGCAGCGTATTAAAATCTACAGGGGATACGCGTTTTATGATGCTGGTTTATACGGTGGTCCCTTTATTCTTTTATGTGATTATGCCCTATGTGTTTTGTGTCTGGTATCCCTTGCCTTTGAGCTGGTTATGGCTGCTTTTGGTTGTCTATAGCGCTACAATGCTGTTGTTGATGGCCACCCGGTTTGTAAATGGGAAATGGAAAAGTATCAAAGTCATTGAGCAAACCTAACGTTTGCTTGGTGGTGCGGCACCAGGCGCAGCTTTATAGAGGAGAGGTGGAAATACATTGTATTGGCAGGCGAAATCTGAAACCATGAAAAAACTGTCTTTGCGCCTAGTGTTGCTACTGTCTGTTATTTTCTACTACAGTACAGTTCAGTGTATGGCGAATGAGCGGAGCGATTTGTACATACTATCTACCGGTGATACTGTTTACCGGCAGGATACCAGTGTGATAGTTGCCTTTAACAGCCCTAAGGCGGTGCTAAGTACCTCCAAGTTCAATGGCGGCTACCAGGATAATCTCTCTGCCGTATTTAACCATGATATGAAACAGGCTGTTGGCGTAACGGCTGATAATTACCTGGATTATTTGAAGCATGTGGCGAAAAACTTGCAGCTTAATCCCAAACGGGTAACCGGTATGGGAACAGCGGCATCCATGGAAAACACCGTCATAAAGTCGGCAAGCTACCAGTCGCTTACGGTGACAGCCATTGCCACCGGCGGTGTGGAGGGAAATGGCGGACGGGCCGGTGATCAGGCAGATTATTTTCTGACAGGGAAAAAGAGAGCTTTGTATAAGCCGGGGACTATTAACATTATACTGGTGATTGATGCCGATATTCCGCCGGCGATAATGGCCAGGGCATTGGTGACCTGCACCGAAGCCAAAACTGCCGCTTTGCAGGAGCTGATGGCCGGCAGCAAGTTTTCCAGCGGGCTGGCAACCGGTTCAGGGACAGATCAGACGATGATCATTGCCAATCCAAGTTCTTCACTCTATCTGGAAGATGCGGGCAAGCATTCCAAACTAGGCGAATTGATCGGCCGTACCGTCAAACAAACGGTCAAGGAAGCGCTGCTAAAGCAGACAGGTTTATCGCCGCAAAAACAGCATAGTGTGCTGCGGCGCATGAATCGCTACGGTGTTATCGAGGAAACATTGTATCAACAATATGTACAGGATATTGGCATGATTGACAAAGAGCGGTTTTTAACGTCACTGCGGCAACTGGACAAAGAATCGCCCCTGGTAACCGGTGCGTCGTTGTATGTCCACTTACTGGATCAATTTCAGTGGGAACTAGTAAGCGGTGATGAACTAACTCAGGCAGGAAATGAACTCCTGGCATTGACGGCAGGCAAATATCATGTTTCGCCGCCGGTCATGCATTCAGCCGAAGTGACACCTGCTATTTATGCCTGGTCTTCTCTGGTAGTAAAGATTTTAGCTGACAGGCTGCAGGTGGAATCTTAATCCCCGCGGAATACAGGAATAGACTTGTGAAATTACAGCAAGGACAAGTAACAGAAGACAAGAAGGACTGGATACTATGACTGGTAGGGTTAAAAATAAAGCCATTTTTTTCAGCGGGATGGGTGTGCTGCTGGTGGTGGTAATTATGGTTTCGCTAGCCTGGGGGCAGGTAGCGGTGCCGCTTGATGCCACACTGTCGGTTATTGGCCAGCAATTGCACCTGCCCGGCACAGAGGGGATTGAGGTTACACAGGAGCATACCTCTGTTATCTGGCATATCCGGATGCCGCGTACTTTGGTCGGGCTGCTGGTAGGAGCGGCACTGGCGGTGTCAGGCGCTGTTATGCAAGGCGTATTTGGCAATTCGCTGGCCGACCCGGGAATTATCGGGGTATCAAGCGGGGCGGCGTTAGGGGCTGTTATTGCCATTGCTTTGGGGGTGACGGCTAACGGAATCTTTTATATGCCGTTTTTTGCTCTGACCGGTGCGCTGCTGGCAGTGGGGTTGACAGTTGCATTAGCTATGCGGAACGGCAAAATCCCGGTGATGGTGCTGCTGTTAGCCGGTGTTGCCGTGAGTATGCTGCTGGGAGCTATGACTTCCGGAATATTAACTTTTATCAATGAATACCGGTTGCGGGAATTTTTATTCTGGATTGTGGGAGGGCTGGATTACCGTCGTTGGGAGCATGTGTATCTGGCCGCCGGTCCGGTTATTGCCGGTATTCTCATTTTGTTTTTATTGGCCAGACATCTTAACATTCTGACTTTAGGTGAACAGGAAGCGCGTTCGGTAGGTGTTCCGGTTGCGTTTCTCCGGATGGTGCTGCTCACTGTATCGGCGGTGACAACTGCCACTGCGGTATGTGTCAGCGGCACAATCGGCTTTGTGGGTTTAATCGTGCCGCATATTATGCGCCTGTTACTGGGGCCGGAACATCGCACCTTGCTGCCTGCCTGTGCAGTGGCCGGGGGCTTGTTTCTGGTGGCCTGTGATACGGCGGGGCGGCTGTTGATTCCACCGTCTGAGGTTCGGGTTGGTATTATGACGGCGCTGCTGGGGGCGCCCTACTTTTTGTATCTGCTGCGTAAAGCGCAGAAAGGAGGAGGGCTGTCATGAATGCGGCCACTCAGATAGCATTAGCTGCCGTTAATGTGGGTGTAACTATCGGTGATAAAGTCATTTTACAGGATATTTCTCTAACCATTAAACCAGGCGAATTTGTCGGCATTATTGGTCCTAATGGCGCAGGCAAAAGCACGCTGCTCAGGGGCTTGCGCGGCATGGGAGCCATTACTTCCGGGGCTGTCCGGGTTTTCGGCCAGCCTGTACGCACGATGGGCGACAAACAGTTGGCGCGCATGATTGCTTATATGCAGCAGGAAGTAAATCTTGGCTTCGGCTTTACCGCGCTGGAGGTGGTAATGGCCGGACGCTATCCTCATCTGAAATGGTGGCAGAACGAGCAGGCTGAGGATTACGAAATTGCCAGGAAGTATATGGAATTTACCGGGGTTGAGGCGTTAGCGGAAAAATCGGTGCAGCAGATGTCCGGCGGGGAACGTCAGCGCGTATTGCTGGCAAAAGTACTGGCGCAGGAGACACCGCTGATTTTTCTCGATGAGCCGACAGCCAGCCTGGATCTTTTGTATCAGGAAGAAATTTTTCGCTACTGCCAGAGTGTGTGCCAAGCAGGAAAAACCGTGCTGATTATTGCTCATGATATCAAATTAGCTGCCAAATTTTGTTCCCGGCTGGTTTTGCTTGCCCGGGGTTCAGTCATTGCCGATGGAGCGCCCGAAGATGTTATTACTGCAGCGAATTTGGAACAGGCATATGGCTTGCATTCGGCTGTTTTTATCAATAAAGTAACAGGTAACCTGGATATTCATACCTATGAGGCTGCCGGTACTTTGGGCGGCCGTCCGGCAGTTCATATTGTCGGTGGCGGGGGTTCGGCCGGACATATCATGCGCCTATTGCATGAACGGGCATATACTATGAGTGGCGGTGTTTTTCAACAAGGTGACACCGATGCAGAGGTTGCTGCGGCATTTGGCATTAAGGCTGTCATCGGCCAACCTTTTTGTCCGGTTAGTGAAGAACAGGCAAGGGAAAATCGGGAGAAAATCCTGACAGCAGACATTACGGTATTATGCAACCTGTACTACAGCCAGCAAAATCTGGCTAATCTTGAGGTGGCGTTTGACGCTAAGAAACTTATTGTCATTGAAGATACCGTCATCGAAGACCGTGATTTTACCGGCGGCAAAGCAAGCGAACTTTATCGTAAGTTACTCAGTCTGCCGCAGGTGACGGTTTTGAGTTCCAGCCAGTTTACCGAACAGATCATTAAAGACAGATTGTAAGGAGAGAGGAGTGTTGTTGGCTTGGCAGAATCCCAAGGATTAATTATTGTGAATACCGGAAATGGCAAAGGCAAAACAACGGCAGCCCTGGGGCTGGGCATGCGGGCCTGGGGACAAGGTCTGCGGGTACTTGTGCTGCAATTCATCAAAGGGAATTGGAAGTATGGCGAATTAACAGCTGCTGAAAGAATGGGGGCAGATTTTGTTATCCGACAGTTGGGCGAGGGCTTTGTGGGAAATAGCAGTGACGATGAAAAGGAGGACCATAAGAAAGCGGCCCAAGCGGCATTGGAAGATGCCAGACAGGAAATCATGTCAGGAAAGTGGGACATGATTATTCTGGATGAAATTAATTATGCCATCGGCTATGGGCTGATTTCGGCAGACGAAGTGCTGGATGTATTAGCAAAAAAAACGGGCTCTTTACACCTTGTCCTTACCGGACGTGGTGCCCGGCAGGAAATTATTGATAAAGCTGATTTAGTAACAGAAATGAGAGAAATTAAGCACCCCCTTAAACAGGGCATAAAGGCGCAAAAGGGTATTGAATTTTGATCGGGAAAACTTAAGTGAGGAGCTTGGCATGCTGCAACTTGTGAATTTATCGAACTATCATACCGACAATGCGCTCATTGGCAACAGCCCTGAGTATCTGCAGGCTTTTTTGACACAATATAAGCTGGACGGTTTGGAAATGATGTTCTGCGCTCCCTGGGATACCGAACTCCACCAGCGCAAATGGCTGCAAGGCTGCCATTTGCGCTTCTGGCCCTGGTGGCTGGACTTTTGGCGCGGCGATCAACAGGCGCTGTGCCGGGAGTTTGCCAGTGAGGAGGAAATTGCCGCCTGCTATGGGGGGACAACCCGCGAAGCATGGCTGGATATCTATCGCGATAATATCCGGACTGCTACGGCGGCAGGGGTCAAGTACCTGGTGTTTCATGTCAGCAATGCCAGAGTTGCCGAGTTGTTTAGCTGGCAGTTTCATGCTGCCTGCCGTGAAGTAATAGAAGCCACGATTGAAGTGGTCAATGCGTTGGCACCGGATATTCCGGCAGATACCGCCCTGTTATTTGAAAATTTATGGTGGCCGGGATTAACGCTTAGGGATAAAGAACTGACAGCCATGCTGCTGGATAGTGTCACCCACCGTAATGTCGGCATAATGCTTGATACCGGTCATCTTATGAACACCAACCCAGATTTAAGAACCGAGGCTGAAGGGGTGGAGTATGTCCTGACTACGCTGGATAACCTGGGAAGTTATGCCCGCTATATCAGAGGTATACATTTACATAAATCCTTGGCAGGAAAATATATTCGCTATAGTCAAAGCAATACCGGCAAGCTCAAGGCAGCGTATAATATGGAAGAGGTTATGCATCATGTATTAAAAATTGATGAACACCGTCCTTTTACTACGCCTGCGGTCAAGAATATCATCAATTATGTTCAGCCTGAATTCGTGGTGCATGAATTTATGTACCGATCGTTAACCGACTGGGAAGGAAAACTTAGTCAGCAGTTGCAGGCGCTTGGCCTAATGCATAATGGAATATGATTATTTTTCTAGATATCCAACAATGTGACAGTCATTGTCGATTGTCGATTGACAATCGACAATTGACAAAGTTATACTAATATTGTCAGGATATGAGAGTCTCGGCAATATTTGCGGTTAGAGTAATATATTTACAGTAGTACGGTGACAGGGAGCTTCGGGAGAATTTTTGTTGTTTCGTGTCCATTTTTTTCTCTAACAAACAGCATAACTTTCTTAAGCACAGGATAAAGGTAACATTGGCTTCTTTATCCTGACAGCGGAAATGTAGTGCGCGAGGTGAGAATTATGTATTGTTTTTCGACAATGGAGGAATTCTCGAGATTACGTGAGTCTGTGCGGCAAAAATTGGGACAACTGCTGGATAATGGGGTTGAGCCGCTGTTTGTTGCGGTTAACGAGGCTGTGAATAATGCTATCTTGCATGGAAACAAGCAGGATAAAACCAAAAAGGTATATCTGACAATAACAAGTTCGCCAAATGAAATCAAAGTCATTATTCGGGATGAAGGCAGAGGCTTTAAGCCGGTAAAGCAGCAGGAAACCGAAGAAAATGATTTGCGTGAAAGTGGGCGTGGTCTTGCCATTATCGGAGTTTGTGTCGACCGGTACTATTTTACCGTACAACCAAGTGAAATAGTTTTGATCAAGAACGTAACGCTTTCGCCGGCCCGGGGTAAAGAAAAAGCTGTCAGAAGGGGGCGCTTAGCAAATGCGCATCAGTACCAGTATTATCAATAACCAAGTGATCGTCGATTTGTCGGGCAGCATGTATGTCGAAGGGGCTGAAATCCTAAGAGAAAAGCTCATTAAACACGTAGAAAGCGGCGAAAAACATTTTCTGATAAAAATGGATAAGGTTGACTATATTGACAGTTCGGGACTTGGTGTCCTGGTTTCCATCCATAAGCGGACACGGCAATGCAACGGCAGCCTGGTTATTAGCGGCACAACCGGCTTTGTTAAGGAGTTATTTGAATTGACTCGCCTGGACAAGGTATTTGACATGCAGTAAACCGATAGGGAGATGGAACCATGAGTGTGGCGCAAACACTGCTCAGCCAGGATATGTGTGAATATTGCCAGCGGTTTGATTTGTTGGACATGCTCAACGATGCCGTGCTGTTGCTTGATGCACAGGATGGGGATATTCTGTTTATGAATCAAAAGGCATTGGAACTGTACCAGTATGACAAAAGCGAAATGAAGGCCTTGTCGATTACAGTCCTCAGTCATGATGCTGCTGAAACCACTAAAGACCAAATGGCTATGGTGATTAACCAGTCCAGGAAAGGCTTTGTTTTTACGGCAAATCACGTGAGGAAAAACGGAACCATCTTTAAAGTGGAGATAAGCGCCCGCCACTTAATGATGCATGGCAGGAATGTAGTTGCTGCTTTGATCAGAAATGTAACTATTGATGCTAAAATACGTGAAGAGGTGGCAATAACCGGAAAAATTCAACGGCGTTTGCTGCCGGGAGATTTAGAGACGGTATTGTTCCATATGTGTACCATTTATCAGCCATTACAAGGTTTGAGCGGTGACCTGTATGATGTCAAATATGATGATGAGAACCGGGTCTTGTATGGATTTATTGTGGATGTTATGGGGCATGGACTGGTAGCAACCGGTCAGAGCGGCATTCTACGGTATCTTTTCCGGCAGGCTGTAGAAAAACGCGTTCCGATAAACGGTAAGCTGGCCTGGATCAATAATGAGGTTATACCTTTCTTTAGCAGTGGTGGCTTTGCGGCTGCGCTGCTATTTGAATTTGATTTTACACGTAAAATATTGTCATATTCCTCAGCCGGAATTAATCAATTTTTCTGTCTGGGTGGTGAAGAACCTGCGGTCATAAAGAGTCCGGGCCTGTTTCTGGGTATTAATCAGGATGAAACTTACGACCAGAGCATTTTATCCTTTCAGTCAGGCGACAGTTTTTTCTTTATGACTGACGGTTTGTTTGAAATGATACAACAACCTCTGGCACATTCACACACTTTTCGGAGTATGCATGAATTGTGCAAAAACCTGGCGGTTAGTCAAGCGATTGCTGATGATGCTTCCGCCATTGGTATATTAATTCGATAAAGAAAACATAACTTGCGCCGAGCCTTGGGGCGATGGTGGAAGCCGATACTGCCCTTATCCCGCTCAGGGGTTGTACAGTTGGTTAGCCATTGGAAAAGTGATATAGAAGCTTTGTGGAGAGTGGATATTTTGAATATAAAAATGAAATTGGGATTAAAATTTGCGGTCAGTTTTGGCGTTATTTTGTTGTTGATGGTTGTTATGACAATCAATTCTTTTGTCAATTTGCAAAACATGAAGACCGATGTCACTCAAATCAGTGCGGCCAATGAACGGATGGCTCTGGCTGATACTATTGCCATTAACTATAAAGACGCTGTGGCAACTCTTCGTGCCTATGCTGCTTATGGTGATGCCGGTTACTTGGGACAGACGATCAGCAGTTTCGATAACCTATTGAAATCAGAAGATGAGTTATTGGCACTGGCCAGGCCGGAAAAACGGCAAGAGTGTCAGATTTTGATTGAGGAAACGACACAGTACCGGGATATTGTTATCAACGAATATCTGCCGGTGGTTAAACTTTACCATGCTGCTAAGGCGGCGGGAAACTTTGTGCAGGGGCAGGAATACGAGCGTAGGATGACTGACATTGCCAAGCGTGTTGCGCCGCTGGCCAAATCAATATCCGACCGGGCCGACAGCATTGCTGTTAATAACGCAAGTGTTGCCAAAACCTTGATTGATGACAGTCAAGTGCGTGTTGACCGGATCAATCAGGTTTCGCTTGTAGTTAGCCTTATCGTGCTAGTGCTTGGCATGGCTATTGCCATTGTGTTAACCAATATGGTCCGTAAGCCGATGCTGGCCCTGACGACTATTGCCAAACAATATGCGGAGGGGAACCTGCGTAATATTCCTGAAATCAAAACAACTGACGAAATAGGGGAACTGGCTGATTCATTGAAGGTGATGCATAATAATTTTGTCAGAATGATTACTAATATCCGTACTGCTTCCGATCAACTAGCCACAACATCTGAGCAAATAGCCGCATCCACCGAAGAAGTTACGGCGACCAGTGAGGAAATCTCCCGGAATATGCAGCATTTGACCGAAGAGACCGATCGTGGCAATACCTCTATGCTGGACGCGTCACAAGCATTGATTGAATTGTCCAGCCTTATTCAGATAGCGAAAAAGAAAGCCAACGATGCTTCCAATAATTCGAGTGAAGCCCTTCATGTGGCCGAAAATGGCCGGGTTAAAGTGACGGAATCGGTTAGTAAGATGGATAATATCACTGAGCAGACCAAGAAGTCCAGCATGATTATCGGTGAATTAAGCGAGTACTCCCAGCAAATTTCCCATATCATTGATACCATTACGAATATTGCCAAACAGACCAATCTTCTGGCGCTTAACGCTGCCATTGAAGCTGCCCGGGCAGGAGAGCACGGACGGGGGTTTGCCGTGGTGGCAGAAGAAGTTCGGAAATTGGCCGAGCAGTCTAATCAGGGGGCAATGGAAATTACCGCTCTGGTTCAGAAAGTAACAGAAAAAACCCAACTGGCAGTCGATGCCATGAGCCAAAATGTAATAGAAGTGGAAACAGGGGTCGCCACTGTTAATGAGGCAGGAGCGGCTTTGGATAATATTCTCCAAGCCGTCAAACTCATGGCGGCAGAAACCGGGGAAATTGGAGCAATTACCTCCGAACAGGTGGCCAACTCAGACCAGATTGTGCAATTGATCAATAAACTATCAACAGTTATCGAGACCGCCGCAGCACATACCCTGGAAGTGTCGGCCTCGGTAGAGGAACAATCCTCTGCGATGCAAACTGTAGCAGCTGCAGCAGAAGAAAGCAGTGCTATGGCTACTGAATTGCAGGGATCGGTGCAGAAATTCTTAGTGTAAATAAACACCTGGAGGACAGTCTTATAAAGACACTGTCCTCCAGTGTTTTACTGGACTAGGGCTAGGTAATTACATTAATATGTATTGACAGAAACGCGCCTTTAGGATACTATATAAAAAGTTGCTTGTGAACATAAGTCAAAATATGATAAGAACATGTTCCGGCCGACAAAAATTACCAATAAAAGATATATTGACATGGTGAAAAGTAATGTGTTAATATATAAAAGTCGTCAGCGAACGACAGCGGTTCCCTGAAAACTGAACAATGTAAGTAATGCATCATAAAAAGCCAGATGTGCGGTGCTCAATGAGCACTTTAAATATAAGCAGGCACACGGAATCTGTGATTTTGCTGTAATTGCTTAGTTAGATGTTTTACATCTAACATCAATTTCAAAACTTTATGAGCCACAAAAGGCTCCATAAATAAACTTTTATGGAGAGTTTGATCCTGGCTCAGGACGAACGCTGGCGGCGTGCCTAACACATGCAAGTCGAACGGAGAGTTAGCAATAACTCTTAGTGGCGAACGGGTGAGTAACGCGTAGACAACCTGCCTCTAAACTGGGGACAACACCGCGAAAGTGGTGCTAATACCGAATGTGGTAACTTGGCTGCATGGCTGAGTTAAGAAAGATGGCCTCTTAGCAATGCTATCGTTTAGAGATGGGTCTGCGTCTGATTAGCTAGTTGGTGAGGTAAAGGCTCACCAAGGCGACGATCAGTAGCCGGTCTGAGAGGATGAACGGCCACACTGGGACTGAGACACGGCCCAGACTC
>NZ_BMBX01000031.1:0-37741 GCF_014634905.1 Sporomusa sp. GT1
AAAGACGAGTCTTAAATATGTGAAATGCTATGTAAAACTGAGAATTAAAGAGATTCTTTAAGATTATTGAAGGAGGGATGGACAATGTTGCAATATATTATTCAAATTGATTTTGTTAATTCCCCTGGATTAGGTTATGAGATATTTCGCATTACTGAAAAAAACAATGTGGACAAAATTGCAATGGAGGTAATTCCTGAACAGGGGATGATTATCCAGTTTCAATGTGCTAAAGAAGAACAAGCGCAAAGTTTAGTGGCCGATCTTACAGAATTGGAGAATATTACAGCCGTCACGTTCCGTACACAAATGCCTTATCAGGAAAAGGAAATTGAATTGCGGACTATTCTCAATTCTGTTAGCGAAGGTGTTCTGGCAATTAATAAGAAGGGTATCGTGTCACACATAAATGAAGTTGCTTGCACAATATTGGGCTGCAAATTAGAAGAAGCTATAGGCTTGCCGGTAGAAGAATTAGTGGGCGAATCTCCGCCGATCCTTGAAACCTTGCATTTTGGGGATGCCCATCGGTTGAAAGAGCGAAGGATCAAAAGAAACGGCAGGACGGTACAGTTTTTATCCAGCAACATACCCATTCGAAATAGTCGGGGACGAATTATAGGAGCCGTTTCTACCATTCAAGACTTTCGGCAAGTGGAAAAAGTAATATTGCAGGCAAATAAATCATCCCGACTGATAACTTTTGACGATATTATTCATCAAAGTCAGCAAATGGCCCGGCTCATAGCTTCGGCGCGCGCGGTATCCAGAATTTCGTCTACTGTTTTATTGCGCGGGGAAAGCGGTACAGGCAAAGAGTTGTTTGCCAACGCCATTCACACAGAAGGCTCGCGGCGAAATAGGCCTTTCATTCCCATAAACTGTGCCGCATTGACAGAGTCTTTGCTGGAAAGTGAATTGTTTGGTTACGAGGAGGGAGCTTTTACAGGTGCTGTTAAAGGCGGCAAAAAGGGCCTTTTTGAGCAGGCTAACGGCGGTACCTTGTTTTTGGATGAGATCGGCGATATATCGCCGCGGCTGCAAGTGCGGCTGCTGCGTGTTTTGCAGGAAGGGACAGTCCGCCGTGTGGGTGGCGATAAAGATATTAGGGTAGATGTAAGGGTTATAGCAGCCACACACCGTAATCTGGAAGAAATGATTCAGTCGGGGAATTTCCGGGATGATTTATATTATCGACTTAATGTTATCCCGCTGACAATTCCGCCGCTGCGGGAACGAAAAGCGGATATTCCCCTATTGTCCCAACATTTAATCCGAAAAATTTGTGCTGAGATCAATAAGCCGGAGGCCCATTTAGCCCAAAAAAGTCTTGAGCTCCTGGTTGCGCAAGAATGGCCGGGCAATGTGCGGCAGTTGGAAAATACACTGGAACGGGTAATTAACTTAATCGATAATGCAGAAATCAGGCCCGAACATCTTGCCGCCTGGACCGACATCACAGAAGCTGTTACTCTAAGAAGTACGGGGCCTATTTCGAAAAATCATCAAACATTGCAGGTGGAAATTCCGATTGCGGGAGATTGGCCGCCGCTAAAAGAGATTGTGGCAAGTGTGGAAAAGGAAATAATCACCAGGGTTTTAAAAAAACACCCTTCATCCAGGCTGGCCGGACAAGTTTTAGGAGTATCCAATACTACGATCTTGAATAAAATCAAAGAATATAAAATTTGATAAAAAATATTATCGAAAATATAAAATGCTGGCATGAATATTGCGAATTATCCAAGTAGTTACTTTCCAAAGGTTGAAAAAACGAGAGGGGCGAAAGGAATGAATTCAGCAAATAATGGCATGCAGCGAGGTTTGAAAAATCGGCATATTCAGATGATTGCTTTGGGAGGGGCAATCGGTACAGGGCTGTTTTACGGTTCGGCGAAAACTATTCAATTGGTAGGGCCGGCGATTACACTTTCGTATATTATTGGCGGAACAATTATTTTCATGATTATGAGAATGCTTGGTGAAATGGCAGTTGAGGAGCCGGTTTCCGGTTCTTTCAGTTATTATGCGTACAAATACTGGGGAGAGTTTCCCGGCTTCTTATCCGGCTGGAACTATTGGTTTAATTACATTATTGTCAGTATGGCCGAATTAACGGCGATAGGAATTTACATCAATTTTTGGTGGCCGGATGTCCCTCACTGGCTGTCTGCGTTGGTGTGCCTGATAATAATCACCTTACTGAACTTAATTGAGGTGAAAATGTATGGAGAACTTGAATTCTGGTTTGCCATCATCAAAGTAGTTGCTATCATTGGTATGATTGTGCTGGGGATTATGATGATATTTACAGGGATCGGTGTCGGCGGAACACCCCTTGGTTTCGAGAACCTTTGGGCGCATGGCGGGTTTATGCCCAATGGAATGTGGGGATTGCTGCTTTCTTTGGTCATTGTCATGTTTTCCTTTGGTGGAATTGAACTGATTGGTATTACTGCGGGGGAAGCCGATAACCCTAAGAAGTCAATTCCTCAGGCCGTCAATCAGGTAATGTGGCGGATTTTGATCTTTTATATAGGCGCATTAACGGTAATGATGATTATTTATCCTTGGAATAAAATTGGTTTGGATGGCAGTCCTTTTGTACAAATTTTTTCGAACATGGGTATTCCGGCAGCCGCCACTATTTTGAATGTGGTTGTTCTTAGTGCCGCTTTATCGGTGTACAACAGCGGTATTTACAGTAATGCCCGCATGCTGTACGGGCTTGCCCAGCAAGGCAATGCTCCCAAATTTTTTGCGAAATTAAGCAGCAAGGGTGTTCCGGCAGTGGGTGTTTTTGCTTCTTCCGCGTGCACTCTGCTTGCCGTAGTATTAAATTATTTATTACCTGGCAAAGTGTTTATGTATTTAATTGCAGTAGCTGTTTTGTCGGCAATCATCAGTTGGACGGTAATTATTATCGCCAATCTCAAATTTCGTGCCGCCCACAGTGCTGATGGGGACAAACTGGCATTCAAAGTACCTTGGCATCCGTATTCAAACTATGTTTGTCTGGCCTTCATGATTATGATTGTAGGCTTAATGCTTCAAATTGATGATATGAAATTGTCGGTTTATATTATGCCTTTATGGCTGATTATTCTGTGGCTTGGATTTAAACTAAAGCAGAATTATAAAGGCAATAAGACAATAGAGATATAGCAGGCAATGATAGTTGCCGGTTAGGGAAGCGAAGGAGATTTCCATGGGAAAGCTCCTTCGCTTTTTATGTGAATGGTCTGATAAATAATCTTTTCATTATGATAAGATTATTTATCCCGAAAAGTTATCAAAATAGTATAATATTTCTGTTTTCACCATTTATTGCTTGGCATGATATTTGTGTTTATACCAATCAAGGGAGAATGCCAGGCCTGGCTGTTGGCGACAGACAACTCATTGTTGGAATAGAACGAAGAAGTCAAGTGAAAAACATGAAATCAGTACTGACAGCGCGAGGGAGGTGGCTTTTATTCGCTGTTGTCGGATAAAAAACAGAAGGAAACCGATTCGCCGGCAGTTGGGTAGCAAATCTCAAAAAAGGGGGGAGCAATTTTAGTAAAAAAAACAGGAATAATGATTTATCAAATAAACTTATCGAAATCACCAAAGGTACTGATAGTGCCTTCGATTATTATTGGCACGATATTTGCAAAGTATATAAGCAGACATTAAAGTGAAAGCTTCACTTTAAAAATTTAATTAACCGGGAGGATTTTATTATGGCAGTTAAGTACATTCCAGAACCTTTTAGAATTAAAATGGTAGAGCCAATCAGAATACTTACTCAAGAAGAAAGAGAACAGAAGATCAAAGAAGCAAAATATAATTTGTTTAATCTCGCAGGTCAGGATGTTTATATTGATCTTTTGACCGACTCCGGCACCAACGCTATGTCTGATCAAATGTGGGCAGGTGTTATGAGAGGCGATGAAGCTTATGCCGGCTCATCCAGTTATTATAAACTGGTTGAAGCAGGTAAGGATATTTTCAATTACGGCTTTATTCAACCGGTGCATCAGGGACGCGCAGCGGAAAAAGTTCTTTTCGGCACCATGCTTAGTTCCGGCAAAGTTGCTATTTCCAATATGTTTTTTGATACAACAAGAGCTCATGTGGAACTTTGCGGCGCGCGCGCTATTGATTGTGTTGTCGAGGAAGCAAAAGATCCTGCGAAGCGAGTTCCGTTCAAAGGCAATATGAATGTTGAAAAAATGGAGAAAATCATCCTGGAGCATGGAGCGGAAAATGTTGGCCTGGTCGTTATGACCATAACCAACAACTCTGCCGGCGGTCAGCCTGTATCTGTGCAGAATATCCGCGATGTCGCGGCTGTGTGCAAGAAATACAATATTCCATTGGACATTGATGCTGCCCGTTATGCTGAGAATGCATACTTTATCAAAATACGCGAGGAAGAATTCAAAAATAAATCTATCAGGGAGATCATCAGGGCAATCTTTGACTGCGGCGATATGTTTACCATGTCGGCCAAAAAAGATACGGTAGTAAATATGGGGGGATTAATCGGGGTTAAAGATGCAAATTCGCCGCTGATTTTGCCAATCAAAGCCCGCTGCATTTCTTTTGAAGGCTTTTCAACCTATGGCGGCCTTTCCGGACGGGATCTGGAAGCATTGGCTATTGGCCTTTATGAAGGGCTTGATGAGAATTATCTGCGGTATCGTATCGGCCAGATGGAATATTTGGCAGCCCGTCTGGATGATGCCGGCATTGCTTATCAATCACCGGTCGGCGGCCACGGCGTATTCGTCGATGCTAAGGCAATGTTCCCGGAAATTCCTTACTATGAGTTCCCGGGCCAGGCTCTCGCTATCGAGTTGTACAAAGAAGCGGGCATTCGTACCTGCGATATCGGCTCCTATATGCTAGGCAATGACCCTGATACCAAAAAACAGCTTCATGCTGATTTTGAATTTACCCGTCTTGCTATTCCGCGCCGCGTGTATACGCAGAGTCATTTTGATATTATGGCTGACGCCCTTATTGCTATCAAAGAAAGAGCACATAAGATTAAGCGCGGTTATAAGATTATCTGGGAGCCGCCGATCCTCCGCCACTTCCAGGCCGAGCTTGCGCCTGTTGAAGAGTAAAGGCTATCGCCGGAATATATTGATTAGGGGGATGGCTGTATGAAGCAAATGATTCAAACCGGACAAGCGCCCAAAGCCATCGGGCCATATTCTCAGGCAATCAAGGTCAATGGCTTCCTGTTTGTCTCCGGGCAATTGCCTGCAGACAAGGATAGTGGCAATCTTGTTGACGGCGGCATTGAGGCGCAGACAAAGCAGTCGCTGGAGAATATAAAAGCGATTCTGTCGGCAGCCGGCACCTCCTTTGAACATATAGTAAAAACGACTGTATATGTAAAGGATATGAATGATTTTGCCGCAATGAACGGAATTTATGCCACTTATTTCACGCAACCGTGTCCGGCAAGGGCATGTGTGCAGGTTGCCAGGCTTCCCAAAGATGCGCTGGTGGAGATCGAAGTGATTGCAGCGCTGGGATAAAATTAGGTGCACAGCAAGGAATCCTGCCAAGATATTAGGCAGGATTTTTTGCTGTGCACCTCACCAGCTGTCTGCTCCTGCAACTATATAATGTGACATATAAATTGGTTGGTTGGAAAATATGCCAATTGGCAGTTTTCTTTTGAAAATAGTTTGATAAAATGATAATTGGATGGTACCAATCCGCAAATTTTAATAAAAAGAGTGATTTGATGCGCATCACCGTCAATCGTAATGCTGATACGCCTATTTATTTGCAAATAAAAAATCAATTGCGGGATATGATTTTTTCCGGCGTGCTGCCTGTCGATTTTCTCTTGCCGCCCGAACGCAGCCTGGCTAGGGAACTGGGGGTTAACCGCAGCACCGTTATTAAGGCTTACCAGGAACTCAAAGCCGATGGCCTGGCAGATTCCCATGTTGGCAAAGGGACGGTCGTTCTCCCGCAAACGGCACGAGTGCCGGCTGCGCCCGACCGGTATATCAATCCGTTGCCCTGGTATCAGTTGTTTACGGAAAGCATTATGGCCAGCCATGATACCATTATCAGTGATATTATGGCCCGGACCGGTAGAGATGTTATTTCCTTTGCCGGCGGCATTCCGGCTCCCAGTTTGTACCCGGTGGCCGTCCTGGAGGAAATACAGGCAGAGCTGTTTAGGACTGCCGGTCAAGAGCTGTTTTTGCACAGTCCGGTAGAAGGCTGTTATCCGCTGCGGGAAAGTATCGGCCAGTTGCTGCGGCAGCGCCAGATTGTGGCAGCCGCCAAAGATATTGTGGTACTTTCCGGTTCCCAGCAGGGGCTTGATTTTGCCGCCCGGATATTCATCAGGCCGGGGGATACCGTTATTGTAGAAGAACCTACTTTTTTCGGGGCCATTCAGATATTCCGGTCGGCCGGTGCGCGGGTTATTGGCGTGCCTATTGACAAAGACGGCCTGCGCACCGATGTGCTGGAAGCATTGCTGGTACGCCATAAGCCCAAGTTTATCTATACGCTGCCTACTTTTCAAAACCCGTCCGGTATTAGTCTCAGCCTGCAGCGGCGTTATGAGTTGCTGGATCTGGCCTATCAGCATCAGCTGCCCATTCTGGAGGATGACCCCTACGGCGAGCTTTACTATGATACCACGCCGGTTCCCTCACTTAAAGCGCTGGACCGCCATGGCTATGTTATCTACTTAAGCACATTTTCGAAGGCGTTGTTTTTGGGTTTGCGGGTAGGCTGGGTAACGGCGCCGCCGCAGGTGCTTACCAAGTTCGCCCATCTCAAGCAAATGACCGATTTGCATGTCAATACGCCAGCGCAACTCCTGCTGGATGCCTTTATCCGCCGGGGCCATTATGAACGGCATGTGGCGCGGCTGCGGCAGGAGTACGCCGGGCGCCGGAATGCTATGCTCAAAGCCCTGGACAAATATAAGGTTCCGGGCATCGGCTGGAATAAGCCGGCAGGCGGCTATTATATCTGGTGCCGTTTGCCTGACAATATTGTCAGGCACAAACTGGTGGCTAACGCCGCTAAACGGGGTGTGGTATTTTTGCCGGGCGAAGCCTTTTATCCTGACGGTACCCAGGGGGATACCCATATCAGGCTGAATTATACGTTTACCGAACCGGAACAAATTGATAACGGCATAAAATATTTATTGCAGGCTGTAAAAGAGACGGCCTGCGCCAATTATGAGGAAGAGTGCCAGCATACACTAAAACCGCTGGTGTAGCAAATTTGCGGAGGTGATAATTAGTGGGCATTGTCAAAATCAAACAGGTAGATGCCTTTACCACCGAACTGTTTGGCGGCAATCCGGCAGGAGTGGTGACAGCGGCCGACGGCTTGCCTGATGAACTTAAACAAAAAATTGCGCGAGAAATGAACCTGTCAGAAACGGCTTTTGTATCCCGCTCCGGCACAGCCGATTTCAAGGTTCAGTTTTTTACCCCCAATGCCGAAGTTGATTTATGCGGTCATGCGACCATTGCCACGTTTGCTACGCTGTATGAAGAAGGCAGGCTGGATCCGGCAAAAACAGTATTTTATCAGGAAACCAAAGCCGGTATCTTACCGGTAGAAGTAGTAAAGGCCGGCGGCCAGGCAGTATTTATGATGACGCAGGCTGCGCCGCAATTGTCGGAGGCAGGGCTCAGCCGGGAGGAATTTGCCACAGCCTTAGGGTTAACAGCCGGTGATTTGCTGGACTTACCGCCGATGAAAGTATCAACAGGGCTTTGGTGGCTGGTGGCCGGGGTGAAGCAGCTTGACAAGCTGAGCAGTTGCCGCGCCGATTTTGCCGCCCTTGAAGTCATGAGCAGGCAATGCGGCGCGGTGGGGTTTGTGCCGTTTTGTCTGGAGACGGTCCGGCCTGACAGCAGCTTTTATATGCGGGCCTTTGCGCCGCTGGTGGGCATCAATGAAGACCCGGTGTGCGGTACCGGCGCCGGCTGCGCTGCCGCCTACATCGTCGCCCATGCGTTGCTGGCCGCTGAGCGGGATACCTGTCTGACCGGGGAAGCCGGCCTTGAGGTACGGCGTCCGGGCTGGGTGAATGTCCTGGTCAGCAAACAGGCGGGTCGGGTGGATACAGTAAAAGTAGGCGGTCCGGCTATAACTGTGCTGGAGGGGGAAATGCGGTTTTGAAAACAATTGGACTGATTGGCGGTTTGAGCTGGGAATCCACGCTCCAGTATTACCGGCTACTAAATGAGGGGATCAAGCAGCGGCTGGGCGGGCTACATTCAGCCCGGTGTTTGCTATACTCGGTAGATTTTGGCCCTGTGGAGCAATGGATGCGGCAGGGAAACTGGGACGAGGTAGATTCGGTCATGGTAGACGCTGCCATGCGCCTGCAGCAGGGCGGTGCCGATTTTTTACTTATCTGTTCCAACACTATCCATAAATGTGCTGCCAGCATTGCGGGGCAGACAGGCATGACTGTGCTGCACATTGCCGATGCAACCGCAGCAAGGATAAAAGTGCAGGAGATCGCAACCGTGGGCCTGCTGGGTACCCGGTTTGCCATGGAAGGCGATTTTTACCGGCAGCGGCTGCAGGAGCAGCACGGCATTGAAGTCATTATCCCGGAAGCAGATGAGCGGGAATTGATCAATACCGTTATTTTTCAAGAATTGTGTAAAGGTGTTTTCCGGCAGGAGTCAAAGGTGCAATACTTAAAGATTATCGATAAGCTGCTGCAACAAGGAGCCGGGGGAATTGTCCTGGGCTGCACCGAGATTCCGCTGCTGATAAAGCAGGCCGATGTGGCTGCACCGCTGTTTGATACCATGACCATCCACGCAGAAGCTGCCTTGCAATATGCGTTGACAGGGAAATAATGGGTAATGTTAAAAAAGATGTCGGCCGACATCTTTTTTAACATCCTGGAAAGTATAAACAGGATAAGGGTAGTAGCGGCTTTTGCCATTGCAGAGGCTCGGTGCAGGCTGGCCTAACTGAGGTAAACGCTCCTATAAAGAGCTGCTTTTGTGAGAAGAGACCGGACAGTAAAAGGGTTTTTGTAAACTGGCAGAGAAAAAAATAGTATGCCAGTTTTGACATCTATAAGGAGATGAGTAGGTGAAATTACGCTTTGCCAAAATTGCTGTTCTTTTGATTGTTGCCGGTGTCTTTTTTTCTTATCCGGTACCTGATGGCTTAAGCGTAACTGCATGGCATTTATTTGGTGTGTTTGTTGCGTTAATATTAGGTTTGATATTGCAGCCTTATCCGGAACCGACGCTGCTGCTTCTGATCACTACCTTGGCAAGTATGTTTGTTCTGCCTCTGCGCGAGATTCTGGTCGGATATACTGATGCTATGCTGTGGCTGACCCTGGTAGCCATGATGATTGGTACCGGTTTGAAAAAATCCGGTCTTACCCGGCGGCTGGGTCTGATGCTGATCAGCCGTTTTGGTAAAACAACGCTGAGGATTGGTTATATTTTAAGCTTTGTTGACCTGCTGCTGGCTACCAGCATACCGGCTTCGCCGGCCCGGACGGGTGGTTTGGTGTATCCGCTGGCCGAGGGTGTCATTGATGCCAGCAGTTCCGGTAATCCGGAAGATAAACGGCGGACAGGGGCGTATTTTACGCTGCTGGCCTTTGTTGTCAGTATGCTTACCGGCAGCTTGTTTATGACCGGGATGGGTCCTAATCTGATAAATGTTAAACTAGCTCAGGATGTTCTTGGCATCACTATCAGCTGGCCATTATGGACAGTGGGCGCTCTGCCGGGGGTTATTGGTTTTTTGCTGACACCATACATTATTTATAAATTATGTCCCCCTGCTACTGACTGCATGGGAGCAGTCAGGGAAAGAGCCCGGCGCGAGCTGGGCGGCATGGGCTCTGTCAGCGGCAGCGAATGGACAGCTGCCGGGATATTTTTTACCATCCTTATCTTGTGGTCGACAAGTACTGTAACTAAAATAGACAGTACACTGGTGGCTTTTATCGGCATATCGCTGATGCTGGTAACCGGTGTGCTTGATTGGAACGATTTGGCTGAAAGCAAAGATATGTGGTCGTTTCTTATCTGGTTTGGCGCTATTTTGGGTTTTTCAGCGGCACTGACCAAACTGGGTTTTTTTAGCTGGTTTGCCGGTATTATTAAGTTAATGCTGCCTACTGCCGGACTGGGAGAATACACCATTTTGCTGATCGTGGCGGTGCTGGCCATCCTGCCTCATTATTTTTTTGTGTCCTATACCGGCTATGTTGTGGCGTTTTCCCCGCTTATTTTCTCTTTCGTTGCGGCAACCGATGTACCCAGGTTTCCGGCCTTTTTTATCCTGGCGTATTTAATGATTATTTCCTGTACTTTAACCCATTACGGCAATGCCTTGGGGCCGTTTTTAATGGAAAAAGGGTATAATGACAAAAAGACCTGGTGGGGTGCCGGCACGCTGATTACCGTCTTACATGCAGTGCTCTATCTGACGCTGGGGCTGCTTTATTGGAAATTCATTGGTCTATGGTATTAACCTGTTGAACAGGGTATAGTAAAGATAATGCATTTGAACAGGCGGAAGGAGCTTTAGCAATGATTTCTGAATTTGAAGGAATTACTCCGACTCTGGATAAAAAGACCTTTATCGCCGATGGGGCTAAGGTCATTGGGGCAGTAACGATGAAAGAGTTCAGCAGCTTATGGTTTAATGTTGTTGCCAGAGGGGATGTCAACCGGATTGAGATTGGGCGGTATACCAATGTGCAGGATAACAGTGTTGTCCATGTGGCCGATGCCCACCCGACCATCATTGGCGACTATGTTACTGTCGGCCATAATGTCATTATCCACGGCTGCATCATTGAAGATCATTGTTTAGTCGGTATGGGGGCGGTTGTCCTGAATGGTGCCGTAGTGGGGAAAGGCAGTATTATTGCCGCCGGTGCGGTGGTTAAAGAAAATCAGATAATTCCTCCTCATTCGCTGGTGGTAGGCGTACCCGGAAAAGTGATAAAATCTGCGCCTGAGGAGTGGGATAGCATCCACGCGCAGGCGATAAAATATAAAACACTGTGGACTGAGCGTTATAAAATCATGCCAGACGCCGGCGGTGAACGTTATCAGGGTGAAAAAATAGTATAACTGTCAAGAGGAGGTAATATAATGGATTTAGAATTTATCTACCAACGTCATAGTGTACGTCAATTTACCGCAGAGCAGATTCCGGAAGAGACGATCAAAGAATTAATCAAAGCAGCCACTCATGCGCCATCAGGCAAGAACCAGCAGAACTGGCATTTTGTTGTGATAACCGATAAAATTAAACTTGCGGACATTGCCCGGATTGTGGAAAAAAAGAATGCCGAGTTAAGTACATACCTGAAAGATGAGGGCAAGCGCAAAGCATTTCGCGGGTCTGTGGGCTATCATACCGTGTTTAAAGGTGCGCCGGTGCTGGTGCTGGTATATGCCGCCCCTTATGAAACCATAGGCGACATGCTTATCGCCGATGGTCTTATGCCGCAAGGTGAGGCTATGCAATATGGCAAAGCCAATCCCGGTATTCAAAACATTGCCGCCGCCATGGAAAATCTGCTGTTGGCTGCAGCCAGCCTGGGATACGGCACTTGCTGGATGACAGGTCCGACCTATGCTGCCAAAGAGATTTCAGAGTATATCGGGTTTGTTAAAGAGGGATATTATCTGGCAGCCATGACACCACTGGGTGTACCCGCAAATGCTAATATATCATCCACACCACGCAAACCGCTGGAAGAAGTTTTAACAATTATTCGCTAACAGGTTGGGTAACGTTACGGAAAACAGGGAGAAGTGTTGGTGAGCACTTTCTCCCTGTTTCCTCTTACCTGTTGCGCCTATTTCTGTTTTGCCAGTTTATCTTATACTCTGAGTCAAGACTCCGCCTCTACAGGCGGCGTAAGTTCAGGTGGAGTAGACTCTCCACCTGAACCCCCGATGTTTCAGTTTTGCTGAAACGAGTTCACTGGACTGTAACCCAGAGGTCAACCGCTCGCTCAACCTCAGTACTGTTCGGGATAATCTGAAGTTTGCCCTTGCCGGCCTTTATGGCCGTAAATATGGCTTGACCATTTTGCTTGACAGTGCCTTCCTGCCTCATAACGTCACCCCAGAAATTATCGCCGGATGAGGTGAAGCGGGTAGTTTTGGTGACACCGGAGGCTGGCGAAAGAATTAGTTTTTGGCCAACCTTTAATACAAGGTTATTGCTGGAAAGCGATACCTTACCTGTATCGCCGTAGTTGTAGGTTACTACAACATCTTTGCCTTGGGGCTGTTCAATGGGAAGCGTGACCGGCGGCACCGGAGCGGGGGCGGGAATCTGCGGCTGGGACGGGGCAGGAGTTGGAGCCTGGGGTTCTACCGGCGTGAGGTTGTTAGTGCAGCCGCTGGCAAATGCAGCCAGAGAGAGCCATACTACAACTGTAGTATAACGAAGCAGTTTGGTATAATTTTTTTTCATAAAAAAACCTCCTTCATACTACTAGTATGGGGAGGTTGGTAAATAAATATAAGGCGCTGACTATTGGCATAAATAGTTAAATTTGCGCTACGTTGATACTATATTCAATTTTATCGGCTACCTCTTGCGCCATACTTGCGCCAAACAGCAGTTTTAACAGATACAGACCTAATTCAATACCGGAACTAACTCCGGCTGAGGTAATAATCCTGCCGTCCTGAACTACCTTTTGGGTGAGTACGTCTACAGTGTAGGTTTTTAACTCGTCAAACGCAGTGTGGTAGGTGGTAGCTTTTTTATTGGCAAGCAAGCCTGCTGCGGCGAGAATGAGAGCGCCGGTACACACCGAGGCAGTGAATTTAGCGTGGTGGGACTGTGCTCTAATAAACTCAGTTATAGCTGTATTTCTCATGGCGGCCAGCCGGCCTTTGCCGCCGGGAACTACGATAATATCCAAAGGCGGACAGGTAGCTAACGTCGTATGAGGAATGACTTTCATGCCGTTAAAAGCTTCTATGGGGTCGGAGTTTTCAGCTATCAGCAGAACCCGGGTACTGTCAGGGGTAATTTTATTACTATAGCTTAGTACTTCAAAAGGGGCGACAAAATCGAGCTCTTCGACTTGCGGGAAAATCAGGATGCCAATGGTAATCATGCAAGCACTTCCTTTACTACTGTTATCCTATTACCCTTATTTCTAAATACTATTTTAATTGTACCGGAAATGATAAAATTTGTGTAGTAAGACTTATCTGTATTGTTATCGAATAAATTCGGTCTGGAGCTAACGCTGATGGAAGAAACATTGTTTGTGCTGCTGAACAGACTGGGAGAGAATATGTATGCGGCTATTTTTGCCGCTATGCTGCTCACCGGGATAGGAGTGCCCTTCCCCGGTGAATTGACTTTGGGGTTTAGCGGCTATTTATTATTTATCGGCCGGGTAGAACTGATTCCCACAGTTGCTGCCACCGCGCTGGGTGATTTGGTAGGAGCCTTGCTTGGTTTTGGTGTTGGTTTTTTTAGCCGTTCAGCAATAGTAACACGCTATTTAGGTTTTCTGATGCCGTCGGCTGCCAAGCTGGCGGCGGTCAATACCTGGCTGAAAAAATATGGTGCCTTAGCTGTCGTGGTTGGCAGACTGCTGCCTGTTATCCGTGGTGCTATCCCTGTCCCGGCAGGCTTTTTCCATATGAATAGTAAAAAATATATTATAAGTACCATTCTTAGTTCGGTTATCTGGTGCAGCGCACTGATCTATGCCGGATTTTCGCTGGGCTACAACTGGCAGGGAATAACGGAATTGGGAAGTCAGCTTGGTTTAGCCGCCGGCGGGGTGGTATTTTCTGTACTGGCGGCCTATTTCATTTATAAATATGCCAATAAGTCAAGAGAAAAATGAGTCAAGGCCGGCCCTCTGTTTATACCCCCTTGTTTTGCGCAAGAATTTAAAATAACTTGTCAGATATTTACGGTTATGGCAACAGGTATTTCGTGTTATTGCAGGGAACAGCAGATAGAAAGGGTACTGTTTCATGAAGTTGCACGGCGAGGGGGATAAAACCATGGAAGCCTATGAAAAAATTTATAAATTGCATGAGCTTATGGAAACAAAAACGGTAGCCGATTTACCCGGCCCTTATAAAGTAGGTGTCGACCTGGGGACTGCCGATGTGGTACTGGTTGTTGCCGATGAAGCAGGCAATCCCGTAGCAGGAAGTCTGCGCTGGGCTTCGGTGGTAAAGGATGGCTTGGTTGTTGACTTCCGGGGGGCGATGCTCATTGTTGAGGAATTAAAAGCCGAAGTGGAAGAACGTATGGGTATTACCCTGGACAAAGGGGCTACCGCCATTCCGCCGGGAACGGTGGGACGCAATGCTTTAGCCTGCGGTCATGTTATTGCCGGAGCCGGTTTGGAGCCTGTTTGTCAGGTGGACGAGCCGGTAGCAGCCGCTAAGGCCCTGGGTATTACCCATGGCATTGTGGTGGATATCGGCGGCGGCACTACCGGAATTGCTGTTTTGCGTAATGGCGAGCTGGTATTCACCGCCGACGAACCAACCGGCGGTACGCATGTATCGCTGGTCTTGGCGGGAGCTTATAAAATGCCGTTTGAGGAAGCGGAACTTCTCAAACGGGATGCTGCCCAGCACCGCAGGATTATGCCGGTGATTTTGCCTGTTATTGAAAAAATGGCTGCAGTGGTAACGGCTATGCTGGCCGGACAAGAGGAATATCATGACTATCCTGTTTATGTGGTGGGAGGCACTGCCTGTCTGCAAGGGTTTGAAAATGAATTCAGCAAAGCCTTTGGCCGCAAAGTCCACGTTCCCCCTCATCCTTTATTGGTAACACCGCTGGGTATTGCTATGTTTGGCTAATAAGGAAAAGGTCTGACCCGACTGGGGTCAGACCTTTTATTATGGGAGGCTTTACAGGATTGACCGGTAAATGGCCTCTACCTCCTGCTGTGAACCTTGACGGGGATTGGTTAAGCAGCAAACGTCCTGCAGGGCGTTTGCCGCCAGCAATGGAATATCCTCGGCTCTGAATCCCCGGAGTTCTTGTAGTTTTGCCGGTAATCCCAATTCTTTGTTGAGTTGCTGCACTAAGAGAATGAAGCGCTTGGCACCGGTTTCTGCCGGTAAGCCGGTGGTGTCAATACCGGCGGCGCGGGCCAGATCAGAATATTTGGTTACAGCTGCCGGCAGGTTGAATTCCATGACGGCAGGCAATAAAATGGCATTACATAACCCATGCGGCAGGTTATAAAAACCGCCAAGCTGGTGGGCAAGTGCATGGACATAACCTAAGCTGGCATTATTAAAGGCAATGCCTGCCAGATATTCGGCATAAACCATGGCTTCCCTGGCAGGTAAGTCATTGCCGTTCCGATAGGCGATCACTAAATTAGCGCTAATTAACTCCACGGCTTTAACGGCTTTGCAATCAGTTACCGGGGTGGCATTGGTGGAAACATAGGCCTCAATCGCATGAGTCAGGGCATCCATACCTGTTGCGGCCGTTAGACCGGGAGGCATACCCATCATAAGTTCGGCATCACTGACAGCAATAATGGGGGTAACATGCCAATCATTGATGGTCATTTTTACATGCCGCTTTTCGTCGGTAATGACACAGAAGCGGGTTAATTCACTGCCGGTACCGGCAGTGGTATTGATAGCAATAAGGGGGGCGGACCGTTTCGCGGATTTGTTGAGTCCTTCATAATGGGCAATTTCACCGCCGTTAGTAGCCAATAGCGCAATAGCTTTGGCGCAGTCATGAGGAGAGCCGCCGCCAAAGGAAATCAAAAAGTCGCAGCCGTTATCCCGGAAAAGTTTTAGGCCGTAATTTACCTGGGCTACTGTGGGATTAGGCGAGACGTCTTTATATATTATGTAAAAAATACCTTCGGCATCAAGTAGTGCCAGCAGTTTGTCAATCAGCCCGGTTTCAACAAGTATTTTGTCGCTGACAATCAGCGCTTTTCTAAACAGCATCGGTTTAATGTAATTGGCAATCCGTTCTGTGCAGCCTGTGCCCAAAATACTAATGGGTGTCATAAAATATTCATGGATTTTTTGCACTGCAACAGCCTCCCTTTGCTTTGTAATTTTCTAAAACGATACCATCATTTTATGGTTTGCGCAAGCTTGCGCAGGACAGGCTGTGAAAGAACCGCAAAATAATTATATACTATGACGAAGGATAACTACTTTGGCGTGGAAATGCCTTCAGCAGCGCTTTTGTCTGCCGGACAATCGGACAGACCAGGACGACAGGGAAAAATAGAACTATTTTGGCGAAATGCTTTAACATCTTGCGAACCCTGCATATACTGACAGGAGAATGGTTTTGACTGTAGAAGTGTGCAACAAAGCAAATGTATAATTGCATATCTGCCACCATACAGGTGCCTCTTAGCAATAAGAGGAGAATAGGGAAGCTCGGAAGGATGCAAAATCCTTAAACGACGCGGTCGCGCCACTGTAATCGGGAAGGAACACCCAAACCATGCCACCGGCAATCGGGAAGGCCAGGGGGTTCTGATAATCCGTAAGCCAGGAGACCTGCCTGTTTTGGCTGTTATTTACCTCCGCGCCAGAGGTAGTACCGGAAGGACAGGATTTTATGAAAGTAAAACCTAGCCCTTTGGGGCTAGGTTTTTATCTTTGGATAGGAATAAAATAAGGGGGAGTAAGCATGGATTATCGGGCTGAAGTAGACAATTTAATCAATGGTGCGGCAAAGCCGCCGAACAGCCTGGGACTATTGGAGAAGCTGTTTAAAAAACTGCTCTATGCATGGGGGACCATGCATCCGGAAATAAAGCCATATCACTTGATTTTTGCCGCCGACAACGGGGTGGTGGAAGAGGGTGTAGTGGATTTTCCCAGTGAGATTACTTACCTGCAAGCGCAAAATATGGTGGATGGCCGGGCGGCGATCAGTTGTTTTTGCAAGGCCAATCATGTTCCGTATTCGGTAATTGATATCGGCATCAACAATACAAAAACAGCAGGCATATACCGGCGGGTGGCGCCGGGAACCAGGAATTTTATGAAAACAGAAGCCATGACCCAAGCCGAATTTGACGAGGCCTGGCGGGTTGGTGAGGAAATGGCGGGGTATGCTATTGATACCCAGGGCGCTAATTTAGTATCCTTTGGTGAAATGGGGATTGGCAATACCACCACTTCCTCAGCCGTACTGCACGCTATGACCGGGATACTTCCTGAGTTTGTTGTCGGTTATGGTGCCAGCGCTCCGACTACCGATATGTTAAAGCGGAAATGCGTGGTTGTGGCTAAAGGGGTTGAGCGTCACCGGGAAACCTTCCGCAGAATTGAAGATATCCTGCGGTGTGTAGGCGGTTTTGATATTGTCGCTATCTGCGCCGGGATGACAGAGTGTGCCAAGCGCAAGATTCCGTTTGTTATCGATGGTTTTATCACGGCGGTAGCTTTTGCCTGTGCTTCCCGGATAAATAGAGACGTGGAAGCCTATGGCCTGCCTTCGCATATGTCCAAAGAGCCGGGCATGGGATATGCGCTGCTGTTAGGCAATATTTTGGCCGACGATGTGCCGATTCGAGCCAACATGGCCTTAGGGGAAGGTACGGGAGCTGTCTTAATGGTGGCAATGCTCAGAACGATGGCGTATACCATGTATACTATGGCCAGACTTGCTGATTTTGAGGTAAGCAGCCCGGATGCTCAGCATTTGACGGCAATATAATTTTTGGCGAGTAACTGTCGTTTTATAGCAGGAATTGACAATACTAATAGCCAAAATATCCCTTTATCAGGAAAATTACCAGCACTGATTTCTTTATGCCATATATAGTTTGGGTAGGGGGGATGTTTTGTGCATAACGGCAAACGGTTCAGCCTTGACGAGATTATTAATGTTCAGAGCCTGCAAGAGATACAAAATAAATTTTCGGAAGCCACCGGTATTGCTGCTGTTACTGTTGACGCTAACGGTGCACCTGTAACCAAACCAAGCAAATTTACGGATTTTTGCTGTTATGTTCGTTCCTTTCCCGACGGTTTTGAACGGTGCAAAGCTTGTGATGACCGGGGCGGGCGCAACGCCATGGAAAAGCAGCGGCCGGTTGTGTATCATTGTCACAGTGGTTTAACCGACTTTGCCGCTCCCATTATCGTTCAAAATGAATATGTAGGGGCGCTGCTGGCAGGTCAGGTTGTATTACCCAATCCGGATTTTGATGCCAAGCAGGAAATGTTCAGCCGGCTCCTGCCTCTGGGCATGGATAAAGAGATTTTATCCGAACTGTTTGACAAAATTGCTATTATTCCTGAACACCGTTTGCAGGCAGCGGCTGACTTGCTGCATCTTATGGCTAATTATATTGTGGAAATGAGTGCAACCAATCTGGTGCAAAAGCAGCTGATGGCCGAGTTAAAAGCAAAGTCCGAACTGCAGAACTTGCTCCGGGCAGCCGAACTGAAGGCCTTGCAGGCACAAATTAACCCTCACTTTCTGTTTAATGCCCTCAATACCATTGCCCGCCTGTCTTTGCTCGAAGGCGCAGAGCGCACGCAGGAAGTTGTCCATTCGTTGTCAGCTCTTTTGCGCACCAATCTGCGGGATATGGAGGAAATGCGCACCCTGCAGCAAGAAATCAAGTCCATTGAGGATTATTTGAGTATACAGCAGGTGCGGTTTGGTGACAGAATTCAGGCCACCATTGAGATACAGCCTGAATTGATGAAAATATCGGTTCCGGCCCTTAGCTTGCAGCCCTTGGTGGAAAATGCCATCATTCACGGGCTTGAACCGAAAAAAGAGGGCGGGCATATTTATATCAGCGGCTATGTTGCCAATAACAATATCATTATCAGGGTGTCAGATACCGGGGTGGGCATTCCTCAGGAACGGATGGGTGCTATTTTAAAAAGCGAAAAGCGGTCAAGCAAAGGTCACTTGACAGGAATTGGACTGATTAATGTTCACCAGCGCATTCAGCATTATTTCGGCGAGCAGTATGGCCTGCGCATTGAAAGCAAAGTAGGCGAAGGCACCGAGGTTTATTTGTCGTTACCGTCCTATTGTGAAAAATAGAGGAGACACAGCTATGTATACACTATTGATTGCCGATGATGAACAATTGGAACGGCAGGCGTTACGCTTTATTATTGAAAAAAGATGTCCGGATGTGAGCATAATTGGTGAGGCCGGCGACGGCAACAGCGCGGTTAGCATAGCTGTCAGGGAGAAACCGGATATCGTGCTTATGGATATTCGCATGCCGGAGCTTAATGGACTGGAGGCCGCCCGCGCTATCCGGACAATGCTGCCGCATACGGCTATTATCATACTGACTGCGTTTGATGAATTCAGCTATGCGAAAGAGGCTCTCTCCAGCGGGGCGGTAGAGTATTTGCTAAAGCCGCTGCATCCTAACGATTTACTGCAGACCCTGGAGGCTGTTGCTGCTAAAGTCGGTGAACGCAAACGCCGGGAACAGGAAGAAGCCGAGCTGAGAAAAAATGTGGAACAGGCTATGCCTTTTATCAAGCACTCGTTTATTCAAGACTTGCTTTCCGGCAAAATCAGTGATGTAGATAGCTTTCGGGACAGGGCCGGTTTTCTGGGAATCAAAGCGGAAGCGGGCGTTATCCTGGTTGCCAATATTGATAATTTCAAACAAATCACCCGTAGTGCATCAGAACTGGAAAGGCAGATAGTCAAGCAGCGTGTCTATCAGCAAACTTGTGAATTTGTCGGCAAGGAAACGCTGGTTGTCCCGTTCGGCGGTGATGAAATCGTTATTCTTATCGGCTATGAGGCAGCAATGGAACAGGCCCAGGTAGAGCCGCAGGTCAGAGCGATGGCCCGGAAGATCAGAGACGGGATAACGCAATTAGGCATTAGCCTGACAATCGGTATTGGCCGCTACTATGATGATCCCCTGCAAATTCATAAGTCCTATCTTGAGGCCAGCAGCGCCCAGCAGCAAAAAAATTACATCGGTGATAACCAGATTATTCATATCGATGATCTGCCTCATTTGAGTGAAGTGGCTTTTCGCTACCCTTTCCATTATGAACGTAATCTTTTAGACAAAGTCCGTTGTGGCGAACGCCAGCAGGCCAAGGAAATTCTCCGCCAGCTCTTACATGAAATTTTCACGGCTAAAGCCAGTATCGAGATGGTAAAGGCCTGCGTACTGGAGCTTCTGATTGTGTTGTCAAGAGCGGCTGTTGAAGGCGGCGCCAGCCTGGAGAAGCTAACGCTGCTTAACTTTAACTGTATTAATCAGCTGACAAATTGCGCCGACCGGGAAGAAGTACGCCGCTGGATTCTCGACGCCTTAGATCAGTTTATGGACAACATGCTGGAGAATCGCACCAGTATGAATGTCAGGCTGATCAATAAGGCGTGCGCCTATATAACGGAAAACTTCCATAAGAGTATTTCCCTGGAAGAAGTTGCCCAGACCGTACATTTGAGTCCCTACTATTTCAGCCGTATTTTTAAAGCCGAGCAAGGCTGTAATTTTGTTGACTTCTTAACTAAAGTCAGAATTGATAAGGCCAAACAATTGCTGCAAAACCCCGAACAGACGGTAGTGCGTGTGGCCGCCGAAGCCGGCTACCAGGATGCCAGTTATTTCTGCCGGGTATTCAGGCAGGAAGTGGGAGTTACTCCCAACCAATACCGGACACAATTTAAGCAGCCTAAACCAAGCCGGGGAACTCCGGGCAAACAGCAACAACTTTCTAAAACATAACAAAAAAATACAATTGCTTTTTTGCGTGGCAGCAAGGCAATACATATATTAAAAAAAGGACTGTGAAAACAGTCTTTTTTTGTTTTTGTCCGCAAAAATAATAGCAGATCACAAATAATTACCATAATAAAGCAGTAGTCTTTGTGCAAAAAGTAACTCTTTGACGGAATACTCGCAAATATGTCCTGTGATAACGCAACTTCATCTCAAGGTAAAAATGCAAAAAAATCTAATATTTTACCAGGAAAGAACAAGACCAACAGGATTGTGAGGGAAAACCTATGGTTCAGGAAAAGCCCAGAGTGGTGCAGGAATATGTACCAGGCAAACAGGTGACCTTAGCCCACCTTATTGCCAATCCCAAAAAAGAGTTATGCGAAAAGTTAGGTATTGTGGATGCAGGGGCCATTGGTATCCTGACCATCACGCCTTGTGAAGCAGCCATTATCGCGGCAGATGCGGCCACCAAAACAGCAGCCGTGCAAATCGGTTTTATGGACAGATTCACCGGCTCGGTCGTTATTACCGGCACGGTTTCGGCGGTGGAAGCCGCCTTGAGACAGGTAATTATCCTGTTAGCTGACGGCTTGGGTTTTTCCGCGCCCAAACTGACAAGGTCGTAGCTCTGCCATGATTATGCTGGTAGGGCCTGTAGGCGCAGGGAAGACCTCGCTGATTCATGCGCTCAAACATGATTGCCGCAAGGCTGCCAAGACTTCAAGCATTTGCTTTCATGACGACACCATTGACACTCCGGGAGAATATGCGCAAATGCCTCGTTTTTACAACGCACTGGCGGTGACTGCCACCAATGCCGATATCGTGCTGATGGTGCAGGATGCCACCGATTTGCGGATAACCCTTCCGCCCGGTTTTGCCGCCATGTTTCCGCGGCCGGTAGTGGGAGTGGTCACTAAGATAGACGCTCCTGGCGCAGACCAGGAAAAAGCCAAACTTCGTCTCCGGCAAGCGGGAATCAAAGAACCCTTCTTTTGTGTTTCCGCCTATGACGGGACAGGTGTGGCCGAGTTAACCGCCTATCTCACAGGAAAGGAGGTGTAAATAGTGAGCGAAGCATTAGGGATGATTGAAACCAAAGGGTTGGTAGGAGCTGTTGAAGCCGCCGACGCCATGGTAAAAGCGGCCAATGTTATTTTGGTAGGCTATGAAAAGATTGGCTCCGGCTTGGTTACTGTCATGGTCCGGGGTGATGTTGGCGCCGTTAAGGCGGCTGTAGACGCCGGGGCAGTGGCAGCCAAACAGGTTGGCGAGATTGTTTCTGTTCACGTTATTCCCCGTCCTCATACCGATGTTGAAAAAATTCTTCCTAAAATTTAAGTAGTTAAAACTTGGAGGTGTAATTATATGCAAGATCAGTTGATTGAAAAAGTAATGGATGAAATTAAAAAACGCATGGAAACTGCGGCTCCGGCAGCTTCTGCCCAGGAACCCGTAAGAGCCGCCGTTACTCCCGGTATTACCGAGTTCGTCGGTACGGCTATCGGTGATACTGTCGGTTTGGTTATTGCCAATGTAGATCCTCTGCTGCATGAAAAAATGAAGCTTGATCCCAAATACCGCTCTATCGGTATTCTTGGTGCCCGTACCGGCGCCGGTCCGCATATTATGGCGGCCGATGAAGCGGTAAAAGCCACCAATACCGAAATCATCTCCATTGAACTGCCCCGCGACACCAAAGGCGGCGCAGGCCACGGCTCCTTGATTATCTTTGGTGCGGAAGAAGTATCAGACGCCCGGCGGGCTATTGAAGTGGCGCTCAAAGAACTTAACCGTACCTTTGGTGATGTATATGCCAATGATGCCGGTCACCTTGAACTGCAATATACCGCCCGTGCCAGCTACGCTATTAACAAAGCCTTTGGCGCACCTTTGGGCAAAGCCTTTGGTCTTATTGTCGGCGCACCGGCCGCCATTGGTGTTTTAATGGCCGATGTGGCTGTAAAAACAGCCAGTGTGGAAGTAGTCGGCTATGCCAGCCCGGCCGGCGGCACCAGCTACTCGAACGAAGTTATTCTGCAAATCACCGGTGATTCCGGCGCTGTCCGCCAGGCGGTAATTTCGGCTAAAGAAGTGGGTCTAAAAGTATTAGAGGCTATGGCTGGTCCGGCTCCGTCCGCAACAACGCCGTACATCTAAGAACAGGGGGGAAATGAAGATGAAGAGATCAAAACGTTTTGAAGTGTTGGAAGCCCGCCCTGTGAACCAGGATGGTTTCGTGGTCGAGTGGCCGGAAGTTGGCCTGATAGCTATGGGCAGCCCCAACGATCCTAAACCCAGCATCAAAATTGAAAACGGAAAAATTGTGGAGATGGACGGTATTCCCCGTTCCCAGTTTGACTTTATAGATCAGTTTATCGCCGATTATGCCATAGATACCTCGATAGCCGATAAAGCCATGGCGATGAGCGATGTTGAGATTGCCAAAATGCTGGTTGATGTCAATGTAACGCGTGACGAACTGGTTAAAGTGGTACGCGGTCTGACTGCCGCCAAAATTGTTGCCGTACTCAATACGATGAATGTCGTGGAAATGATGATGGCGTTGCAAAAAATGCGGGCAAGAAAAATTCCTTCCAACCAGTGCCATGTTACCAATACCCAGGATAACCCGGTGCTTATTGCCGCAGACGCAGCGGAAGCGGCTTTGCGCGGTTTTGACGAAATGGAAACAACGGTAGCTGTTGTTCGTTATGCTCCGTTCAATGCGCTTTCCATCCTGGTAGGTTCCCAGACAGGCCGCGGCGGCGTACTTACCCAGTGCGCTCTCGAAGAAGCAACCGAATTGCTCTTAGGCATGAGAGGGATTACCGCTTATGCTGAGACCATCTCCGTATATGGTACAGAAAATGTATTTGTCGACGGTGACGATACTCCCTGGTCCAAATCCTTCCTGGCTTCGGCCTATGCATCCCGGGGGCTTAAAATGCGCTTTACCTCCGGTACCGGTGCGGAAGTGCAAATGGGTTATGCCGAAGGCAAGTCCATGCTGTACCTTGAAGTGCGCTGCATCATGCTGACAAGAGGTGCCGGTGTACAGGGCCTGCAAAACGGCTCGGTAAGCTGCGTAGGTGTGCCTGCCGCCGTTCCTTCCGGTATTCGTGCCATCCTCGCCGAAAACCTGACAGCTGCCATGCTGGATCTGGAAGTGGCCTCCAGTAATGACCAGACCTTTACCCATTCCGACATCCGGCGGACTGCCCGCACCCTGATGCAAATGCTGCCAGGCACTGACTTCATTTGTTCAGGCTACAGCTCTTCGCCAAACTATGATAACATGTTTGCCGGTTCCAACTGGGACATTGACGATTATGACGACTGGAATATCATCCAGCGTGACCTTATGGTTGACGGCGGCCTTAAGCCTGTCGCGGAAGAAACCATTATTGCCGTGCGCAACAAGGCGGCTAAAGCCCTGCAGGCCGTATTCAGGGAATTTGGCTTCCCGGCCATCACTGACGAAGAAGTGGAAGCAGTAACCTATTGCCATGGCACCAAAGAGATTATTAAACGCAATGTAGTGGAAGATATCAAGGCGGCGGAAGACATGATGAAACGCGGCATCACCGGTGTGGACATTGTTAAGGCACTGGCCAAAAATGGTTTTGCCGATGTTGCCCAAAACACTCTGGGAATCCTCAAACAGCGTATTTCCGGCGACTATCTCCATACCTCGGCTATTCTCGATAAGGATTTGAATGTGGTAAGTGCCGTAAACAACCGGAACGACTATCGCGGCCCTGGCACAGGCTATCGCCTCAGCAAAGAGCGTTGGGATGAAATTAAAGATATACGCCAGGCGATTAAACCGTCTGATTTTGACGTGTGATTGTAGGGAGAGGTGGATAGAAAATGCAAATTAATGAACAATTGATTCGCGAAATAGTGGGCCAGGTGCTTGCCGGCATGGCGCCGCAGTCCGCGGCGCCGAAAGCAACCGGGCGCTCCATGACCCTGGTCGAACAGGGGGAAGCCCGGCCCGGAACCAGAACTGACGAAGTAATCATCGCGCTGGCGCCGGCTTTTGGCAAATATCAAAATAAAACCATTGTCAATATTCCGCACAGTGATGTATTGCGTGAAATGATTGCCGGTATTGAAGAAGAAGGGGTAAAAGCAAGAGTTATCCGGGTGCTCAGAACCTCGGATGTGGCCTTTGCCGCCCATGATGCGACCAAACTCAGCGGTTCAGGTATTGCTATCGGCATTCAATCCAGAGGCACAACGGTCATCCACCAGAAAGACTTGCCGCCGCTGAGCAACCTCGAATTATTCCCCCAATCCCCGCTGCTGGATCTGGAAGCCTACCGGCAAATCGGCAAAAACGCCGCCCAATATGCCAAAGGTCAGTCTCCTACGCCGGTACCCACCAAAAATGACCAAATGGCTCGTCCCAAGTATCAGGCCAAAGCAGCAGTACTTCATATCAAAGAAACTGAACACGTAGTTCCCGGCGCTAAACCGGTTGAGCTTGACGTACAGTTTTAACTAGACGGAGGTGAAAAAAGATGTCTGAAAATAAAATGATAGAAGATATTGTGCGTGAAGTATTAAAATCTATGGCCGGTGCGCCGCAGACGGCTTCGGTTTCAGGCCAGGTTCAGGCCGGGACCGGCGCAGGTCTTTGCCCGGAGCGTGACTATCCGCTGGCCAACAAACGTCCTGATCTCCTGAAAACACCCACCGGCAAAACACTGGCAGACATTACTTTAGATAAAATTATGAATGGTGAGGTAAAATCCGAGGATGTTCGTATTACCCCGGAAACCCTCAGAATGCAAGCCGAGATTGCTGACGGTGTAGGCAGGAGTCAATTTGCCAACAACCTTCGCCGTGCTGCTGAGCTTGTGGCTATTCCCGATGCCCGCGTCCTGGAAATTTACAATTCCCTGCGTCCCTATCGTTCCACTAAACAAGAACTGCTGGCCATTGCCGAAGAAATGGAAGTACAGTACAACGCAAAAATTAACGCCGCTTTCGTGAGAGAGGCCGCAGAAGTATACGAGCGCCGGAACCGTCTCAGAGCGGATTAAGGTGGGAGCTTTCATGCCGATCATTGCAGGCGTGGATATTGGTAATTCCACAACTGAAGTATGTTTGGCCCAACTGGAACAAGGCCGGACAAAAAAATATCTGGCAAGCAGCATTATCAAAACAACAGGCATAAAGGGAACTCTGGCCAATGTACCGGGTATTGTGACCGCCTTGCAAGAGGCGGCGCAGCAAGCCGGGCTGAGCCTAAACCAGATTGATGAGATACGGCTCAATGAAGCCACACCGGTTATCGGGGATTTGGCGATGGAAACCATTACGGAAACCATTATTACCGAATCCACCATGATTGGGCATAACCCTGCTACGCCAGGCGGCATTGGTTTAGGGGTCGGGATGACAATACCCCTGGCGCAGCTGTCTGCCGCCAGTCCGGGAGAACAGGTCATCTGCCTCATTCCGAAGGGCATAGATTTTGAAGACGCCGCCCGGGCGATCAATACCGCTATGGCCAGAGGTGTCGCCATACAGGGCGCCATTGTGCGGCAGGATGATGCGGTGCTCATCGTTAACAGGCTGGAGAAAAAAATACCGGTTGTCGATGAAGTAACCCTGATCGAAAAGGTGCCGGTAAATATGCTGGCAGCCGTTGAAGTTGCTCAGGCCGGACAGACCATCACCACCTTATCCAATCCTTATGGCATTGCTACCGTCTTTCAACTGACGCCGGAGGAAACCAAAATGGTGGTGCCTATTGCCAGAGCGTTGATTGGCAACCGTTCGGCGGTGGTTGTCCGGACACCGGCAGGCGATGTGAAGGCCCGTTCCATTCCCGCAGGTTTTATCACCGTTGTGGGACAAAAGGGGAAAGCCGACATCGATGTTGAGGCCGGTGCCGCGGCCATCATGGAAGCCGTTGAACGGGTGCAGCCGGTGCTTGATGTACAGGGCGAAGCCGGGACCAATGTAAACGGTATGCTGGAAAGGGTCCGGCAGGTAATGGCCGAACTGACCGGCCAGCCGGTGGCAGAAATGAAGATCCAGGACATACTGGCGGTGGATACCTTTGTTCCGCAAAAAGTCCAAGGCGGTCTGGCCGGGGAATTTGCCCTGGAAAGTGCGGTAGCTCTGGCCGCTATGGTAAAAACCAGCCGGCTGCCGATGCAGCAGATTGCCGACAAGCTCAAGGAAGAACTGCAGGTGCGGGTAGTTATTGCTGGCGTGGAAGCCAATATGGCCATTCACGGCGCCCTAACCACACCGGGTACGGATAAACCGTTAGCCATCCTGGATATGGGAGGCGGCTCCACCGATGCCGCCATCATTACCCGGGATGGGCAGGTTCATTCCATTCACCTGGGCGGCGCCGGCGACATGGCGACAATGCTGATTAACTCAGAACTGGGACTCAATGACTTTGATTTGGCCGAAGATATCAAAAAATATCCGCTTGCCAAGGTGGAAAGCCTGTATCATGTCAGGCTGGAAGACGGTACGGTGAAGTTTTATGATAATCATTTGCCGCCGCAGGTATTTGCCCGGGTTGTTATCCTGAAAGACGGCGGCATGGTCCCTATACCTTCAGATCATGCTCTTGACAGAATCCGGCATGTGCGGCGGGAAGCCAAGAAACGCGTATTTGTTACCAATGCGCTGCGCTCCCTGGCACGGGTTGCGCCTACCGGCAACATCCGGCATATCGAGTTTGTCGTGCTGGTCGGCGGCTCGGCCATGGACTTTGAGGTGGCCGACATGGTATCAGGCGCGCTGGCCGAATATGGCATTGTCTGCGGGCGCGGCAATATCCGCGGCAGTGAAGGACCGAGAAATGCCGTGGCTACCGGGCTGGTACTGTCTTATCTTGATAGCGGGGCGTGAGTAGTATGCAGATCGATAAAGCAGCAAACAAACCCAGCATCATTATTTGCACCTATCCGCATACCGGCTATGAAGCCAAGTTGCGGGAACTTCAGGCCGGCATGGAAGAAGAAGGAGTGCCCTGCCTGCTGGCAGACGCTGTAGCAGCAGATGCCGTGGCCCTTGCCTATAAAGGAGCGCAGGTTTCGCCGCTGGGCGTTGGCATCGGTATCAGTCCGGACTCTTTGTGCGTGCATTACCAGAAGCTGCCGGAGCGTCAGCCGCTGTTTGTGCTGGCAGGAGCAGGCTCGCAGGCAGAGTGGCGCACTTTTGGCTACAATGCAGCCCGGCTGGTAAAAGGTCTGCCATTTAAAACAACTGCGGCTGAGGTCGAACCGGCGGCAGCTGCGGCAGCCCCTGCTGCCAGCGGCTTGCGGGCAGTCTCGCGGGAACAGGGCACAAGCCGGCAAGCTGCCGCTAATGATGATATGGCTGAACTTTACGCAACCGTTCGCAAAATTGTCCTGAAAGTATTGCAGGAAAATGTGCAAGGCCATGGGGAGGTGAATACATGGTCAAAAACGCCTTAGGTTTGATTGAAACAGTGGGTTTGGCTGCCGGATTGGAAGCGGCTGATGCTGCCGTTAAAGCGGCTAATGTGGAACTGATAGGCTATGAGCTTACCAAAGGCGGGGGTATGGTTGTTATTAAACTGTGCGGCGATGTGGGAGCAGTCAAAGCTGCTGTGGACGCAGGTTCAGCCGCTGCGGCCAGGATAAATAAAGTGGTTGCCAAACATGTCATACCCCGTCCGCACGGTGAATTAGGCACAATGGTACTCTCCAGGGAAACAACAGGCTATAAGCCGCCGCAGCCTGTGCCGGCAGCCGATTGGGCATCTGCGGCACAAATGGCTGCCCCGGATGCGGCAGCAGAGCCTGCTGACCCCGGCAGCGAAAGTATGCTGACCGAAACAGGGCAGGAACCGGTTCAGGCACCGCCCCGGGAAGCAGTCAAACAAGAATCGCAAAACTCGTCAGAATGCTGCAACTTATGCGGCGACCCTGTGTGCCCAAGGAAAAAGGGTGACGCAAGAGTTACCTGCATTCATTATGATAAAAACAACAAGGAGGATGAATGAATATGCGCGGAGAGGCATTAGGAATGGTAGAAACAAAAGGTCTGGTGGGCGCTATTGAGGCTGCCGATGCCATGGTAAAGGCCGCTAACGTAACTTTGGTCGGCTATGAAAAAATCGGTTCAGGTTTGGTAACCGTTATGGTACGCGGCGACGTTGGGGCGGTAAAAGCCGCCACCGACAGCGGCGCAGCTGCCGCCCAGCGGGTTGGTGAACTGGTATCCATTCACGTTATTCCCCGTCCCCATACCGATATCGAAAAAATATTGCCCAAAGGTGAGTAACATCGCGTAGCAATTTCATCTATGGCAATCCCGGGGTGAGATGATGGAACAAAAACTAATTGAACAAATTGTAAGCCGGGTATTGGCTTCCCTGCCTGAGTTACAGCAGGCGAAAAAAGCTGAGCAAGGTATACCTGTAGGCGTATCCAACCGCCACATCCACCTTTCTGCCGGGCATATCGAAACCCTGTTCGGCAGCGGCTATGCCTTAACCAAGGACAAAGACCTCAAACAGGTGGGCGAATATGCCGCCAAAGAAACCGTAACCCTGGTCGGGCCGAAAGGTATTATCCGTAATGTAAGGGTTTTGGGACCGGTACGGGCCTTTACCCAGGTTGAAATATCCCGCACCGACGGCTTTGGCTTAGGGGTGGTGCCGCCGCTCAGGGATTCAGGCAACCTTGACGGTTCGCCCGGCATTGTTGTTGTTGGTCCCAAGGGTGCGGTTACCCTTACGCAAGGCGTAATTTGCGCCGCCCGGCATATCCACATGGAAGCAGCGGCTGCCCGGGCGTTGCAGGTAGCCGACGGCGACCGTGTCACGGTTAAGCTGCAAGGCCCCCGGGGCGGAACCTTTGACAATGTACTTATCCGGGTCAATCCGGATTTCCGCCTGGAATTTCACATTGACACAGATGAAGCCAATGCCGCAGAACTCAAAAACGGCGACATGGTGACACTGTGCAAGTAGGGGAGAACTACTGTGGACAATGAAAAACTTGTGGAGTTAATTACCGCTGAGGTACTGCGGCGGCTCGGCCGGGAAACCAGCCGGATACCGGCGAAACCGGCAGAACCCGCATATAAAGCGCTGGCTATTTTCACGGGTGGAACCATTGGTCTTGAAGTAAGCCTGGAAGAGTTGAAAAAATTACAGGCCAGAGGTATTGAAATCACGGTTGTGCTTTCACAGGCAGCTGAAACCATTATCGGGGAAAATTGGATCAAAGAGAAACTGGGTAGTCGCATACAGCTTGTCACTACCCAGTCCCCTTATCCGGGCAAACATTTGCGTGCCGCCGATGTGGTGCTGGTGCCTGTGCTTACACAAAATACAGCGGCAAGGCTGGCCCATACCCTGTCCGATACCATGGTTTGTACCGTGCTGCTTCAAGCCCTGATGCTTGGTAAACCCGTAATTGCGGCCAGCAATGCAGCCGATCCGGCAGATAACTGGCGAATGCAAAAAAATATGGCCAATGCGGCACCGGCGCTGAGAGAAGCTTTGGCTGCCAATCTCAAAAAAATAGAAACCTTCGGTATCCGGCTTATACCGGTAGAACGCTTAGCCGCAGCAGCTAAAGAGGTATTAAGACGGGAAGCGCTGCCTGTTTTACCGGGGATTGCGGTCAAGCCTGCCAAAAAACAAATCCTCGATGCTGAAGCCGTAAACCGTGCGGTCCGGAGTGGTCATAAAACCATTACTGTGGTGCAAGGTACGATTATCACGCCGTTGGCCTGCGATATCGCCAGAGAGTCCGGCTTACATATTGTTTACACATGATAATGAGGGAAAGCAATACGTGGAAACAGCGGGATTGCTGCGTTATTGCGGGCAATAGCGCAGCAAGCCCATCCCTGAAAAGTAAGGAGGGTGAAGCAATATGTGGGTAGGAAAGGTGATCGGGACCCTGGTGGCCACCGCCAAAGATGACAGTCTGGTTGGCAGCAAGCTGCTCGTCGTGCAGCCAGTGGCGCTGAGCAGTCAGCCGGCCGGCGCCCCTATTGTGGCGGTAGATACTATTGGTTCCGGCACAGGCGAGACCGTGCTTGTGGTGTCGGGAAGTTCTGCCCGGCAGGTAACCGGTAATCCCCGGTCGGCAGTGGATGCCGCTATTGTGGGGATTATTGACACCATGGAAATAGATAAAAGTTTACTCGAGGAGTAATCGGCGATGAAAGTGTATACCAAAACAGGTGATGAAGGAAAAACCAGTCTGCTGAGCAGAGAACGGGTATTTAAAGACAGTGTCAGAGTGCATGCTTACGGTACTGTGGATGAAGCCAACGCTGCCATGGGCCTGGCAAAATCCCTGATCGATAAAGAGTGGGCTGTTACTATTATTCATGGAATTCAAGCAGAACTCATAGCGTTAAATGCCGATTTAGCGACAGACAGCAGTGTGACGGACAGCAGCAAATATCGCATTACTCCCAGTCATGTAGCAAGACTGGAAAGCATCATTGACAAATTGGAAGAGCAGCGTATTCCCCAGCGGCATTTTATTACCCCGGGAGCAACAACAGCCAGCGCGGCGCTTGATTTGGCCCGGACCATTGTCCGGCGTGCCGAACGGTGTATTGTCAGACTAAGGCGTACAGAAACCGTGCCCCAGCCGGTTGCCCTGTATCTGAACCGGTTATCTGACCTGCTGTTTGTTTTAGCCAGGTGTGTGGAGCAGGAAGCTCTGATTACGAAGGTAACCCAGGCCGTAATGCGGGTTCTGCAAAATCATGGACAAAATGATGGAGGGACAAGTGATATGCTGGAAAGAGCCAAGAAAATGATAGCAGCTGCCGAAAAGAAAGCTGCCCAAATTGGTGTGCCAATGGTTATCGCCGTGGTTGACGCCGGTGGCAACCTTGTTGCGCAGGAACGGATGGACAATGCTTTATTGGCAAGTGTCTCCATTGCGCTCAATAAGGCTTATACCGCAGTAGCCCTCAAAATGTCTACAGACCAAGCTGCTGCTGTAGCCCAGCCCGGACAAATGCTGTATGGGATAAACACTACCGACAACTGCCGGATTGTTGTATTTGGCGGCGGCTTTCCCCTTTGGGAAAATGGTGCTTTAGTCGGTGGCATTGGAGTAAGCGGTGGATCTGTTGATGAAGATATGGCAGTAGCCCAAGCCGGTATTGCCGCTTTTTAATCCCTATTTAAATCGCTGAGGTTTTATAAAACAAATGGTGCCGGATGCAAGGCCCGGCGCGGACGGCCGTCATACAACGCTGCGCCGCTGGCGCTTAACCTCCGCTTATGCATAACGGCCGTCCGCGTCTCAGCAATGCTGGCGGTCGTAAGGACTGTGAGCGGTTTTTTAACAGGGGCACGGAAGGAGGAAGATACATGACTATTGATCAAAATTTAATTGCAAAGATTGCAGCCGAAGTAATGGCCAGAGTACAGGCACGGCAGCCGGAAACAGCTTCAGGCGGCGCAGGTATTTTTCAAACCGTTGATGAAGCTGTGGCTGCCGCCCGCGCCGCGCAAAAACAGCTGAAAAAACTGACGATAGAAAAACGGGAAGAACTCATCAAGGCTATGCGTCAGGCTGCTTGTGACAATGCAGTACTACTGGCTGAAATGGGTGTCAGCGAATCCGGCATGGGGCGCGTTAGTGATAAAGTCATCAAAAACCGGTTAGCTGCCACTAAAACTCCGGGAACCGAGGATCTCAAGAGTGAAGCCTGGAGCGGCGACCGCGGCCTGACGCTGATTGAAATGGGGCCATATGGAGTCATCGGCTCGATTACGCCGACCACCAATCCTTCGGAAACCGTGATTTGTAACGGGATTGGGATGATTGCCGCCGGCAATGCTGTTGTTTTCAGTCCGCATCCCACAGCCAAAGATACTTCGCTGGTAACGATAAAACTGTTAAATGAGGCCATCATCAAAGCCGGTGGACCGCCCAATTTACTGACCGCCGTTGCCGAGCCGTCACTGGCGGCAACCAACGCGATGATGCAGCACCCTGATATTAACATGCTGGTAGCCACCGGCGGTCCTGCCGTAGTCAAAGCCGTTATGTCCTGCGGTAAAAAAGCCATAGGTGCCGGTGCGGGCAATCCGCCTGCTGTTGTTGATGAAACGGCAGATATTGAAAAAGCGGCAAAAGACATTATTGACGGCTGCTCTTTTGACAACAATCTGCCGTGCATTGCCGAAAAAGAAGTTATCGTTGTCGGCAGTGTTGCCGATAAGCTGATGGCTTATATGCAGCGGTATGGCGCATACTTAATATCCGGTCCTGATGTCGACAGGCTGGCTAACGTCATTTTGACGGAAAAAGCAGAGCTGGCTGCTGCCGGCTGCACTGAGAAGCCGAAAAAATCCTATGCAGTCAATAAAAACTATGTCGGTAAAGATGCCAGGTACATTCTAAGTCAAATTGGCATTCAGGTACCTGACAGCATTCGCGCCGTTATTTGTGAGACTCCGGCCGAGCATCCGTTTGTTGTGGAAGAATTGATGATGCCGGTGCTGCCGGTTGTTCAGGTGAAAGATATTGATGCTGCCATAGAATTAGCCGTTAAGGTTGAGCATGGCAACAGGCATACCGCCATTATGCATTCAAAAAATGTAGATAATTTAACCAAATTGGCTAAAGCCATTGAGACTACCATTTTCGTAAAAAATGCTCCGTCCTATGCAGGTATCGGTGTTGGCGGGGAAGGATTTACTACCTTCACTATCGCCGGTCCGACAGGCGAAGGGCTCACTTCACCGCGCAGTTTTACCCGCCAGCGTCGCTGCGTGCTTGTTGATGCACTATCTATCGTGTGACCGGCCTGTGCTGCGGCCTCCTGCAGGGGGGGCGCGGCTGAGTCACCCGAAAAGACTGGCTTGAATATCGAGGCACTAGGCAAAGGAAGTAGGTGAGACGTATGCGGGAAGAAATTATTGCCGCAGTCAAGGCGGCAGGAGTTGTGGGAGCCGGCGGTGCCGGTTTTCCCACCCATGTTAAAATTAATGCCGGCGTGGACACCGTCATTGTTAATGGTGCCGAGTGTGAGCCGCTCTTAAGAGCCCACCAGCTTCTTATGGACACAGAAAGCGGCAAGCTGCTTATCGGGCTGAAGGCTGCCATGCTGGCTACCGGCGCGCGGCGCGGGGTTATTGGACTCAAACGCAAATATGAGGCTGCCGCAGACAAACTGCAGGCAGAATTAAAACAGGCAGAGGAGCAGGAGATTGCACTCTTTTTCCTGGCAGATATCTATCCGGCCGGTGACGAGCAGGTGCTTGTTCATGAAGTAACTGGCAGAATTGTGCCGGAAGGCGGTATCCCGCTGCATGTTGGCGTGGTGGTGGCCAATGTTGAAACTCTGATCAATATCGCGGAGGCGCTTACCGGTAAGCCGGTGACCGAAAAATACGTTACCGTCACCGGGGCCGTCAGCAAGCCGGCTACCTTTAAAGCACCTATCGGTATGGCTATCCGGGAGCTCATTGAACTTGCGGGTGGAGCCACCGTCCGGGACTATGCCGTCATTGACGGCGGCCCTCTGATGGGCAGGCTTACTACGGTTGATCAGCCTGTGACTAAAACCACTGGCGGCATTATCGTACTGCCGGCAGAACATTCGCTGGTCAGTCAAAAAAATATACCCTGGCCGGTTGTGGCTAACCGGGCCAAGGCGGTTTGCTGCAACTGCCGGGCTTGTACAGATGTCTGTCCCCGTTATCTCTTAGGCCACAGCCTGGAACCGCACCGGATTATGCAGGCGCTTGGCCGGGGACAGTGCAACGAAAGTGATGTTGTCACCCAGGCTTTTCTCTGCTGTGAATGCGGGGCTTGTGATACTTTTGGCTGTACGATGGGACTGTCGCCGCGCCGGGTCAATGCCGAACTGAAGCGGCAATTTGGCCAGGCGGGGATTAAGAATCAACATAATGTCAAACCGCACTATCCCCGTACCACCAGGCAGTATCGCCTTATTCCCGCAAAGCGGCTGCTTTACCGCCTGGGGCTGGAGCCCTATGATGGCAACGCTCTTTTAGTGACAAACCCGGTCACAACGCAAGCGGTCAGGATATTGCTGTCACAGCATATTGGTATTCCGGCCCAGCCGATTGTACGCGTGGGTGCCATGGTCAATAAGGGTGACCTCATTGCTGTCATACCCGAAGGGGCAGTTGTGGGATGCAATCTGCATGCCAGCATTTCCGGCCAGGTATCTGTCGTGGACGATGCAATCACCATTCAGGCAATGTCATGAAGCAGGGGGGAAGACAATGAAACGAGCCATAGGATTGGTGGAACTTACGAATATTACCAGAGGAATTTTGGTGGCTGACACAATGTTGAAGGCCGCCAATGTGGAACTGCTGCTTGCTCAACCCCTGTGTCCGGGCAAATATGTCGTCATGGTTAGCGGTGATGTCGGCGCGGTGCAAAGTGCAGTACGGAGCGGCAAGAGTGTTGGCGGCTCAGAAAACGTGGTGGACGAATTTGTGCTGTCCAACATTCATCCTGACGTATTCCAGGCATTATCGGGCTGTACTGAGGTTAAGCAGATAAAATCTCTGGGAGTCATCGAAAGCTATTCGGTGGCATCGGCGATTGTTGCCGCCGATACGGCCGCCAAGGCCGCTGCCGTGCAACTGCTGGAAGTGCGTCTGGCACGCGGTATGGGCGGTAAGGCGGTAGTATCGGTTACCGGTGAGATTGGCGCGGTGACGGCGGCTGTCCGGGCCGGCAGCAATTCGATTGCCCACACTGGTTTCCTGGTAGATCAGTTGGTCATTGCTGCGCCGCACCAGGGGCTTCATCAAGCCTTGTTTTAGATAATGAAAAAGGAGGTACATTATGTCGACTCCGTATTTCGGTGAATTTATGGGTGTAGCTGTTTTGTGTTTTCTTGGTAACGGGGTTGTTGCCAGCTCACTGCTGAAACTGTCAAAGGCAGAAGGTTCAGGCTGGTTTAATATTATTACCGGCTGGATGGTTGCTGTTGGCATGGGGGTGTATGTTGCCATTGCCTGCGGCGCACCCCAGGCCGACATTAACCCGGCAGTAACCTTTGCCAAATTGCTTAATGGGGTATACAACACCCCTGAAGCGCTTGTTATTATGGTGGCCCAGGTTGCCGGCGGCATTCTTGGCGGTTGTCTTACTTATTTGTTTTTCCGGGGTCACTGGGAACTTACTGAAGATCCGGGGATTAAGCTTGCCGTCTTCAGCACCGGTCCGGCAATCCGCAATTATGGTCAAAATCTGCTGTGCGAAATTATGGCGACATTTATGCTGGTCTTTGTAATTTTTGCGATGTTCTCCAAACCCGTAGGCGGGATGGCTCCGGGCTTTGGTCCGTTCATGGTCGCTGTTTTGGTGTGGGGCCTGGGGTCCAGCTTAGGGGGGACTACCGGTTATGCTATGAATCCGGCCCGTGATTTGGGACCAAGAATTGCTCATGCGCTTTGCCCGATTCCCGGCAAAGGCGCTTCTGACTGGGCGTACTCCTGGGTGCCGGTAGTCGGACCGTTTATTGGCGGTGGTATAGCGTTTGCCGTCGCCAAAAGTGCCGGCATTCTCTAAACAAGTAACCTGCCATTGGCTGTTGCCAGGAATTTCAATACAAAAATACGGCTTGCGCCCGGCCCTTGGCGGGCGGTGCAAGCCGATAAAAAAACAATGCTAATTTGATTTAGCATTGTTTTTTTGCACTGTCTCTGTGAATTACTTAATGACTGCCGCAGCTATGACCGTGTTCGTGGTCACAGGTATTGTCGGTGCTGGCAAGTTCGTTGCGCAGGTAAAGCGCAACCAGGTTTTCCGGTGTGTCCACAGGCGCGCCGCAGGCGACTGTTACGCCATGCTGCTGCAAAATAGCTTGTGCTGCTTCCCCCATACCGCCAACAATGATATCGGTACAACCTTGAGCGGCTACCCAGTTGGGAATAACGCCAGGCGCATGAGGCGGCGGGGTGAGGGCTTCCTGTTTGACGATTTCTCCATCCGTTACAGTAAGAATAGCGAATTGTTCACAGTGACCAAAATGGGTACAGAGTTTTCCCTGGACTACCGGAATTGCAATTTTCATGTTGCTTTTACCGCCTTTCAGCTTAGTTTGATGAGACAGATTACGCAGCAATTGGCTAACAATTTCCTGCATTTGCGTTTTGGTATGACTGGTCAAGGTATCAAGACTTTGGCCGGCATCGCCGGCGGTGACTACGCCGGGGTCGATAGGAAGCTGCCCCAAGAAGGGAAGGTGGTATTTAGCCGCCGTTTTTTCGCCGCCGCCGCTTTTAAAAATAGCATGGGTATTGCCGCAGGAGGGACAAACAAAACCGCTCATATTCTCAATAATGCCCAATACCGGCATTTTGACGGTCTGGCAAAATTGGATGGATTTGCGCACATCTGCCAGGGCAATTTCTTGCGGAGTTGTTACGACAACAGCTTGGCAGCCGGTTATTGTCTGAGCTACGGTCAACGGCTCGTCGCCGGTTCCGGGAGGGCTGTCAATGATCAAAAAGTCAAGCGGTCCCCAGTTTACCTCTGCCAAGAATTGACGAATAATCCCGATTTTCATTGGACCGCGCCAGATAAGCGGGTCATCAGGCTGCTTCAATAAGCCCTGAATGGATACTACCTTTACATTATCTGTATAATAATATGGCTGAATTTGGGTGCCAATGGTGTTGAGCGGTAAGCCGGTAAGTCCTAATAGCCCGGCCACACTGGGGCCGTGTACGTCGACATCAAGCAGACCTACTGTATAGCCCTGATTGCCCAGAAATACTGCTAAGCTGGTGGCAACCGTACTTTTGCCGACACCGCCTTTACCGCTCATGACTAAAATTTTGTGATCAACATTCTCTAAAAAACGAGTAATTTGCTGATCTTGTGCTTTTGCTTGCTGATCATTAGTATTACAGGCCATGTTAAACTCCATCTCCTCGTATTATAAAGTAGTAGTTATTAACGCCCCTCTTCAAGGGCAATGTGCTACACTGTAAGGGATACTGTG
>NZ_BMBX01000032.1:0-34551 GCF_014634905.1 Sporomusa sp. GT1
TGAACAAATATGTTTTTACAAAGCCACTATTTCTTGCCATGAGGAATTTCAAATTACACAAAATTATCCGCAGACCCCCTGGATAAGAACGGCAGTTGCTTTAAGCTGGATTTAAACTCCACCTAAGCAACTGCCTTTTTTCATTGGCTGCCACTTATTCTTTCCTGACCAACCGCCTGCAGCTGTTGCTCATATTTTAAAGCCGCAGCAGGGACTCAGCTGAATCTATATTTTAAATTTACTAACCGCAAGCTGCAGTTCTTGAGCCATTGCCGTAAGTGTCTGGCTGGAAACGGCCAATTCCTCCAGTACTGCCGATTGTTCTTCTATTGAGGCGGAGACGGTTTGCGCCTGACTTGCTGCTTCGTTACTTACCTGATTTATTTTATTGGTGGATTGTACTATTTGTTGACTGCCATTGACCATTTGCTGACTGGCAGCAGCTATTTGATTAACCTGACCGGCTACCTCTGTAACTAACACCAAGATATCGTTAAATACCTGCCCTGCCGAAGCCACAACCCCGGCTCCTACCTTGACTTCGTGCGTGCTGTCATTCATAGCTGCCACCGTTTTATCCGTATCCCTTTGAATCTCCCCAATTAAAGCGGCAATCTGTTTGGCGGCTTCCTGAGACTGTTCGGCAAGTTTCCGCACTTCCTCTGCCACAACTGCGAAACCACGGCCCTGCTCTCCCGCTCTGGCCGCCTCGATAGCAGCGTTCAAAGCTAATAAGTTTGTCTGTCCGGCAATTCCGGAGATGGCATCAACGATACTTCCTATTTCTGTAGACCTTTCACCAAGTTTAGCAAGCTCTGCGGCCGAATTAACAACCGATATTTCAATAGCATTCATCTGATTTAGCGCATCGGCAACAGCTTTACTGCCTTGCTGCGCCGCGTCAGTAGTTTTGCTCGACCTTACCGCTGCGTCATTTGCATTGGCCGCTACCTGTTGCAGGGCAATTACAAGCTGTTCTATGACGCTGGCAGTTTCCTCAACCGCTGCACGCTGTTCCTCTGCACCACGCGCCATATCATCAATAGTGGCTGCCACCTGATTAACGGCTTGTGCAGACTGCTCGCCATTTTCTTTAAGTGTATGCGACGCTGCGGTCAATATCCCGGCTGAAGAATTAACGTTGGCAATAAGTGATTTCAGGCGTTCGATCATTTGGTTAAAGCCTTGCGCCAATGTACCGATTTCATCTTTGGAAGCTACCTCGACAAAATTCGTCAGATTCCCGCCGGCTACCCGTTCGGTCGCCAAAACCAAATTCCGGATGGGGCTTGTCATTTTATTAGAGATAACAACAGCAATAATACTCACGCTAATCAGTACCAGCAGGGAAATTCCACCAACAAACAGGACAACTTTATCTCTGGCTGCATTAAGTGTTTCCATGTTTTTGCCGACAAACAACGCTCCCATCGGCTTATCTTCCGGCCCCATTAGCGGTTTATAAGCTGTAATATAAGGAATGCCGACTACCGCAACTGTACCAACATACTCTTGCCTGTCCTTAAGTACCTTACTGGCAATTTCTTCATCTAATTTACTCCCTAACATTCGCTGACCGTCTCTCATAATGGTAGTGGCCACCCGCTCATCTCCTAAGAAGAGAGTTACATCTGTACCAAACGCCTCCTTGATTCGATCGACAACAAGATCATTACTAATATAATATCCTGCCGAAATGACCCCAACAATCCGGCCAGCTTCATCTTTTACCGGAGTTCCTGCCCGGGCGGAAAACTTCACTACTGTTCCCGATTCAATAGCAGCATAGGCCACGCCTTTAAGAGCATTCTTAATATTATCCTGATTTACTACACTATCGCCTCTTTTCTGGTCATGAGTCCGGACAATAACCGTTCCTGTCTCATCAGTTATTGTGGCAAAGTCAATATTGGCCCGCGATAGCAGCGGCCCCAGCTGCTCTAAAATCGTAAGTGCATCTTTGTCTTTAATGCCTTTGATAACACCCGGATGACTGGCCATAACAGCACCAAAATTCAACGCGTTTTTCTGATAATCTTTTAGTGTGATGGTAAGTCCTTTCATTCCTGCCTGCACCTGTTCAGCAGCAATCGTATTATTATATTGAGTAAATAAAAAAAGTGCAGGTACCAAGGTAGCCACTACAGCAAACAGAGTAAGTAATACTGCAATCAAAATTAATTTTAACTTAATCCCGGCTTTACCTGCCTTACTAAAAAAGCTGACAATATTTCTTGTTTGAAAAAATATTTTCATATGCTTACAACCTCCTTTTATAGATAACTGTCTTCTCCGAAAGCAATATTTTTTTACAGTTCAGTATGGATATGGGCTAACTCGAAAATAAAGAAGGCTAAAGCATCGCAGCGATGGCTTCAGCCTTCAGTTTTCTGATTGGCTTTTAACATATTTTATACGTTTTGGGAAAATACCGGATTAGTTTGTTGTTGCAATGCATAGTAACGCAATTTGTCCGGAAAACTCCATTTTCATTGGCGGCCATATATAGACTCCTCCTCTTTAAAAATAAAAAAAGACTGAAAGCAAGCGGATACTACCGCTCGGCCTTCAGTCTTCTGATCAACCTAACTTTTATAGTATATAGTATACCATGGTTTTCCAAAATATTCAACATGTACTTGCTACTGGTAAACGCTTGAAGTCTCTCTTTTATCTATGTAGATACCCCATCAGTCAGTAAATACACCAGGGAGAATCATACCGATTCTCCCTGTTCTGAGGTTACTCAATGGCCTTACACTTTGTTAGCTGTTAGGCTTCCCTTCGTCTGTTTGCTTAACTTCCTTGTTTTTGCGGGTAAGCCAGATAATTGCGGCCCCCGCCAGGCTAAGCAAGCTGCCGCCAATTGTTGTGAAAAAGGCTGTTTTAAGGCAAGCTCCGCCATGAGTGCAAATCCCGATGACCCAGGGCAGCGGCAGGATAATAATAATAATACCTGCCAATAAAATGACAAATCCGCTTAATGCCTGCGCCTCGGTTGTACGTAACACTAACAAGGAAACGGCCAGGATAAGTGCCAGCAGAGTCACGAGAAACTCAGCCTGGTAGGCGTAATGGCACCGCATCGGGCTGCCCGCTCCCGCTAATCCGGTGCAAATCGGTATACCTCTGGGCAGTACCAGCAGCACAAGGCTTATTAAAATAGCGCTCCAGGCCAGTGCTTTATAACCTTTCAATCCCCATCAACTCCTCTATTATTTTCACACCCGGCAGCTGTCGCCGGCGGCAACCGGCAGCACCGAATGGGTATGGGGGTGATGGCTGCCCGGATTATGGTCCCTGAATGGCGCTCTGTTTACCCCACTGTATAAAACTCCAAGGCCTAATAAAAATACAACCAGCGCACCAATAAAAAATCTTTCTAAGCTCATGCTTTAAGCCTCCTCTCTGCTATAAATAAAAGGCCGGAGTTCCCCGACGGACTACTCCGGCCTTTAGTCAATACTAATCAACCAATCAACATTATATTTATATATAATTACTTTTTACCCGGCTATTCCCAAAAGCCGCCGGGAAAGTCTTACCGCGTCGGCGGCGTTAACAGCATAGCCATCGGCCCCGATTTTATCGGCAAAGCTCTGTGAAATGGGTCCACCGCCAACAATGACTTTATAGCTGTCTTTAAGGTTCTGAGCCTGCAGAATCTCGACAACTGCGGCCATTCCCTCCATGGTAGTGGTCATGAGTGTTGCCATGGCAATAATGTCGGCATTCACTTCTTTGGCCTTTTCCACGAAAGCCAGTGGCGCAATATCTCTGCCCAAGTCATAGACTTCGAAGCCTGATGTCTCCAGCATGATTTTTACCAGGTTCTTGCCGATGTCATGGGTATCACCTTCTACCACCCCTATAACTATTTTTCGTTTCTCACCTTGCCCGGCAACTTTGATATGTCCTTTGAGCACATCAAGTCCGGCGTACATGGCATCAGAGCATAGCAGCAATTCAGGGATAAAGTACTCCTCTTCCTCAAATAGTACTCCCGCCCGGTCCATCCCATTTGACAGACCTTTTTCAACAGCTTCATAGGCATCAAATTTCTCCGCGATAATCTCCTGTGCCACACTTACCGCCAAATTCTCATCCATATCCACAACAGCATCTGATAGTTTTCTGAATAGGTCTTCCTTATTTGCCGCCATTTCAAGCCCTCCTATGATATTTAACATTACTTAATTCCACGCGCGAAGTGTCTTCCTCTCCCCGGCCGGCACCTAAAAATGCTACTGCATTAGCTAAGGGAACGCCGGGCGGAATATCACATCCGGGCATGAGAATATAGTTAGCTCCCCGGCCGGCTTGCTGAATGCATTGTTTAGCGGCCTGCACCACTTCAGCCGCTGAGCCGTCTTTAAGCAGCAGAGGATTTACGTTGCCGGCTAACGCCGTTTGTCCTGCCAGCCGCTGTTGTGCCAGCGCCAAATCCACCTTATAGTCAACAGATAATACATCAACACCCATCAGAGGCGCCAGGCTTACACGGTCTTTAATATTGCCGCAAATATGCAAAGCGGTATACGCTCCCCTGTTCTTCAATTCTTCGTTAACCTTCTTAATGTACGGGGCGGCGAACTCTTCAAAATGGCTGAGTGAAATAAGGTCTCCTGATGCAGTGGGTTCAGCAACCGATACTATGCCGGCTCCCCGGTCAATAGCCGGCGCCAGGTAGGCAATGCAAACCGCTGTCATGACTTCAAGCAAGGCATGTATACCTGCTTTGTCTTTATATAAACCTGACATTAGCTTTTCTACGCCGTAAAACTGCCCAGCCAGCGTGAACGGCCCCCAACCGGAAGTTCCGACCAGCACAGAATTACCGATTTGTCCGTTAACCTGCGAAATTATCGTGCGGATAGCGCAAATCCACTCATGATTGTCGATGCGGCTCAAGTCAAGCCGGTATGCCTCCGTGACTTTGGCAAACGCCGGCTCAATCACATCAATATTTCCCTGCGGCCGGAATTTAATTCTGCCGCCAAAGATATGCGCCAGCAGGTTATGGTAGCCGGACCCTGGCCAAACAATGTCAGACTGAATGCATTGGTTAATGGCAATAATGGCGGATACACCCAGTTCCGGCTTTTCAAGCACTTCCTGCAGCGTCAGACCCTTTTGTCTGAATGCCCAGGTTCCGCCGGACAGAAGTGCTGCCGGCAGCACTGGCTGCTCAGACGGTGCACTACTTTTAACCTGTAACGCATAGAGGATTCTGTCCTTAGGCAACATAGTTCCCCCTCATCTCCTCCCACTTCATTACCTGCCGGCAATAATTGTGCTGATTAAATCCTCGATAAGAGTTAAACCACCATTATACCCGGTATATCCCCTGCCGATAACCGCCCGGTTAGCCACCGGAAAACTTACGCTCAGATGCCCGGCTCCCAGTTCCCTGGCTAATTCCCGGTCAAGGGCGCTGCCAATAACAAAGGACGGATTGAGGGGATTGGCATATTTGCCGGCCTGAGACTGACTCCCGGCCCAATGCTCGCGCACCGCTGCGGCAATAGCGCTGCCATCGGTGTGAAAAATCAAGTTCGGGGACAAACCGCTGTCCAGCTTGCTCAACCGGCCGGTAATGCTCGCTTGTTGTTCTTCATCCAAAATATCTGTGATACCGACAACTTCCGGCAACCAGCCCAAATCGTCGCCCAGGAAGCGGGTGAGTGCCACTGCATAATTGGTATCGCCAATAATAACGGCATACCGCTGTAAATCCAGATCATTAAAACAATCGGCAAGTGGTTCCAATAAGCTGTAATAGCGTTTATTTTCATATTGGATAACCTCTTCCACCAGTGCCGGGTCTAAGTCCAACGCCTCTCCTACCTGCCGCAAAAATGCATTGGTAGCCGCAGGGCCTACCGGTAGCGGCGTGGACAAATAAGGGGTATCATGGACCTCCTGCGCCAGCCGGGCAGTACCTAAGCCAAAAACCTCCGACACCACGATATTCAAGGCTGCGCCGCCAGCTGCGCGGATTCTGTCTACACTGTCATCTACTGTAAAAAAGCTGTTTACCGTCAGTTCCAGCTTTTCCAGCAGCCGGCGAATGTTTTCGATATTGCCGCGCCAGAAAACATCGATAAACGGGGTAATTCCCCACAAATTTACTGATCGCGGCTGTTTTCTCCCGGTTTTCACGACAAAGTCTTTGAATAAGCTCTGCAGCACCAAATCATAGCCCTGGTAGGAATTGCCGCGAAATCCGCCGGTTTCAGCAAAGAAAATAGGAACACTTTGCTCCTGCAGAGGCCTGACTACCGAGCCAATATCGTCGCCGATGACCTCAGTGACACAACTGGTCAAAATAACATACAAATCGCCCCGCATAAGCTCCAGGGTATGTCTGACCTCTTCTGCCAGCCGTTCCGCTCCGCCAAAGACAACCTCACGTTCCTGAATATTAGAGCCGGGGATACTCAGTCCGCCGCAATAGCCACCAACCTGCAGGCCTGCTCCTCCTGCCTGCGTCCAGGCAAAATTACCGGCACAGCCTGGCGGCGCATGCAATATCGGCACCGCCTTGGGCAAAGCGCTCACGGCAGCGATAGCACCGCCCAGAGCGCAGGTATACCGAGGCCGCTCAATAAAATTGTAGTCGCTCATTCGCTGTCACCACCTGCCGTTACAATATACTTAAAGGGATTTTGCCGGTACCAGGATTCCTGGTACGGCAAACTGGTATAACGGCTGAGATTGGCGTTAAAACGGGGGTTTTTCAATTGACGATATAACCGTCTGGCCAGTTCATAGGCTCCCCGGTAGCCAACATAATGCAAACCGGTATTATAAATGACATGGGTGGGAATGCCCAGTTTAGCCGCCGTACTGTTGCCGTTCATATGCCCGAGAAAGACATCAGGCTGTATTTTGCGTAACAGATTGGCCTCTTCAAAAGGCTGGCAGTTGGCAATGTTTAACGGATACTCCTGCCCGGTTAACCGCACCAGCTTCTCGTATTCTACCTCGGCAAATTCATCATGGTGAAAAGCCCGGATACCCACGACCTCAAAACCCAGCTCAGCGAGCAGCAGCGCGGTGGAAAGAGCTCGAAACTCGCCGGCACTGCTAAACGCCTTCTTGTCGGCAAACATTGACTTGAGCGGTTTGAGCGCTGCTGCAAGTTCTGCTTCTTCTTGCGCAATCAGTTCCTTCGCCTCCGGACCAAGTCCAAAAAAACCGGCCACATCCTGCAGCCATTTACCGGTATTATCAATGCCTATCGGCATATGTTTAAGAATGAACGGCACCTGATACTTTTCTTTTAAATGGTTAAGCATATAGTCGTCATGTGTTGGACAAGTACTAATGGATAAATCAGCTTCAGCCATACGCTGCATACCGGCGGGGTCAGCAAAAACGGGGAAAATGTTAACCGCAAGTCCTAAGGCCTTTAGCAAACGCTCCAGCTCAAGTTCATCTACCCGCCCCATGGAAGACATATTCATTAGGTTGACCGTCTTGCCCGGCTTACTTGGCGCAATTTCTGCCTTGGTTTCAGGCAGCAGTGTCCGGCCAATGGCGTGGTATACGGCATCATAAGCGGTAGCCCAGATTTTAGTTTTGAAACCCTCACAGTGTACCGGCAATAGTTTGGCCTTGACCTCAGGCTGTGTCTGTTCCACTACGCCGTCCACATCATCACCGATAATGCCTGGGACACAACTGGATACCACAAAAATAACCGCAGGCCGATACCGCCTGTCGGCCTCAACAATAGCCTCAGCCAGCTTGGGTTCGCCGCCGCTGATAACATCGGCTTCGGTCAAACCGGTAGACAGCCACGTACCATCTTTTACCACACCCCAGCGCTGCATATTGCCACCACGTACGGCGGCATTGCCGCCATGGCAGGAAGAGCCGCAGCCCAGGCCGCCATGCATCAGCACCACACTGTTTGGTATACTGTTCATAGTACCCAGGGCCGGCAATAGCAGGCAAATGGAGTTTTGGGTAAAACTGCGCTCACTGGCAGGCAAACAGCAGCGCTGCCGCCGGCCGGCGACTTCGCCAAGTGTCGCCCCGTGGGCAATGCAGGCATTCAGTCTGTCTTCCCGGCGCGGCGGCTCCTTTAATGCAAAATGACTCATTGTTTCACCTCTCCCTTATAGCCCAAGCCCGACCAGCTTGTGTTCAACAGCCGACCAGGACCGTTTGGCATAGACCAGCGGGACGGACTGAGCTTTAGCATGACTTTTAACCACCTTGGCCATATTGTGATTGATATAGTCGGTAAAAACCAGGACGAAAGCCGCTGCTTTGGGTATATGCATTCGTTTTACCTCTCCGGGGTTTCGTCCGGTAATATGAGCGATTTCAGTTATTCCCATATCCCGCATTTTTTGTTCCATGCCACCCAAATAATCTGCGCCAATAACCAAAGCCGTCATATTCTCATCTCCTTCAAAAAAATTAAAGAGACAACCTATTTCGCTACAAGCGGAAAATCGGTTGCCTCCGGCTGCTCCCAGTCAGCAATTGCGCGCCTATTGAATTGGCTTTCATAACGAACCGTTCAAAAACAAAAAGAGGCAATCCTAAGCTGGTTAAACAGCTAACGATTGCCTCCGGTGTTCCGGTCAGCACATGAATACCACTCAAATATTAGGCTCATATTAGCATACCGCCTAAATAGGTGTCAATGCCTAAAAGGAAATTAATTGATTTTTTTATAAAATTAACCTTGACACTATTTTACTTTTCATCATATAATTGCCACAATACATGAATTGCACCGGCTGATCAGACATACTGAAGGCCAAAAGAAACCAGCGTTTCTTTTGGCCTTCTTTTATTTTGCCCGGCCTAATCCGCTGGTGCGGTTCTTGCCGCTGTCAACATTGCTGAGGCGCGGGCGGCCGTTATGCATAAGCGGACGGTAAGCGCCAGCGGCGCAGCGTGGTATGACGGGTCTGGTGCCGGCGCACAAAACTGATAACTGCTGTTAGACCAAAAAAAGGAGGTACAACTTATGATCCAAGATCAGATGACACCCATTGAGCGGCTGGCGGCCTACAATCTGGGAAAGCCTGTTGACCGTCTGCCGTGCGTCCCGATTGTCGGCAATACAGCGGCCCGGGTAATTGGGGTCAAAGTCGGTGAATTGCCGGCCAACGGAAAATTACTGGCACAAGCACAAATTGCCGCTTACCGCCGGTTTTGCTATGATATTATCCGCATATTTACCGACCTGTATGGTCAGGCCGAAGCCATGGGCGCCCGCGTCCGTTATCCGGAGGATGAAACAGCCTATCTTGACCGGCCGGCCATTGCCGATATCAGCCAGCTTGACCGCCTGACACCGGCCGACCCTTACCGGGACGGCAACCTTCCCCACCAGTTGGAAGCCATGAAAATCGCCATAGCCGAAGTAGGTAAAGAAGTGACAGTTACCGGAGCGCTCACCTGCCCGTTTACCAACGCTTCCTTTCTGATCGGGGCCGAAAACCTGGCCCGCCTTGTCGGCAAAAATCCCGACGCCGTGCATTATTTATGCCGCCTGTCACTGGAAACCTGCCTCAACTACGCCAAAGCCATCATCGATACCGGCTGTACCCCCAGTCTGACTGATCCCATGTCCTCTTCAACCATCATCAGCCCCCAGAAGTTCAGGGAATTTTCCTTTCCCTATCTGAAGCAATTGATTGATTATATTCATTCCCGCGGCAAGCCGGTAACGCTGCATATCTGCGGCAAAACCGCCAAGGTGTGGGAACAGATGGCCGAGGCCGGCGCCGATTGTATCAGTATCGACAATGCCGCCAGCTTATCTGAAGCCAAAACAAAAGTAGGGCACAAACTGCGGCTGATGGGGAATGTCCAGCCATCAGAAATCATGCTGCAGGGTTCCCCGGCTGCTGTTCGACTGGCTGTACTCAGCGGTGTCCGTGAGGCCTATGATAATCCTAAGGGTTATATTGTCGCTTCCGGCTGCAGTCTGCCTACAGAAACACCTTTCGCCAATATTGATGCCATGCTTGCCGCCACACGCGAAATTGGCTATCCCATCACCAAAGAAAAACTTGATCTTCTGGAACAGAGGTGGTCAAAATGACAGTTTTTACGGAAAAAGAGCGCTTGATTGCCGTGTTAAACCGGCAATCAACAGACCGCCCTCCGGTCATCTGCCCCGGCGGCATGATGAATGCCGCCATTGTCGAGGTTATGAACAGCAGCGGCCAAACTTTGCCTGCCGCCCACTCTGCTGCGGCTTTAATGGCAAACCTGGCTTATGCCGTACACCAGCTTACGGGATTTGAAAACTTCGGTTTGCCCTTTTGCATGACCGTAGAAGCCGAGGTATTGGGAAGCGAAATTGATTTAGGTACGTTAGCGTGTGAACCTAAAATAAGCCGCGAGACCTTTGCCGCCGCCGCCCGGGTAGAGTACAAGGACATCCCTGCCATGCTCAATTCCGGCCGGATACCGGTAGTCTGCCAGGCAACCGCTATCTTAGCCGGACAATATCCGGACATTCCCGTTATCGGCAGCCTGACCGGCCCGGTAAGCACCGCGGCTTCCATTGTCGATCCCATACCGTTCCTGAAGGATTTACGCCGGGACCCGTCTGCCGCACATCGCGTTTTCCAGTATGTAACTGAGCTCTTGATTGGCTTTGCCCACAAGTTAATTGACCACGGTGCTGCTGTAATTGCCATTGGGGATCCTACGGCGACAGGTGAAATTCTTGGACCTAAGATGTTTGGCGAGTATGCTGTACCCTACATCAATAAGCTTATTGACGCAGTGCACCAAAAGGGTGTTCCCGTTATCCTCCATGTCTGCGGCAATTTAAATAGCGTAAAACCCCTGATTCCCGGTATTAGGGCCAACGCCATCAGCACCGATGCCATGGTCAACTTAAAACACCTTAAAGCTGAGTTTCCTGAACTTACTACAATGGGAAATATCAGCACCTACCTATTGGAATTAAGCACTGTCGACAAGGTGTCCCTGCAAACCAAAAACCTTATCACCCAAGGCATTAATATCATCGCGCCGGCCTGCGGTCTAAGTACCTCCAGCCCCCTGGCCAATATCCAGGCTATGACCCAAACGGTTAAGGCGCATTCCCCGGGCGAAAGGGTGTGATGGCTATGGCCCTGTTACGTTTCCATCAGGAAAACAAACTCCCTTCTGCGCCTGTTTGCTTTGAGGCGACGGAGAATATTACCGTTCTTGCTGCTGCCAGGGCGGCAGGCGCCCTGGTCGAATCACCGTGCAACGGTACCGGAACCTGCGGCAAATGCAAGGTACGCATTCCCGCCGCCCTTACTGCTATCCGTCTTCCGGCAGGCTGTCATCACAGTCTGACGCCTGCGGAAGTAAAGGAAGGCATTTTTCTTGGCTGCATGACGGAAATTCAGGCTAACACTGCTGCCGATACCGTTATCGATATCGTTCTGCTGGAACGCCAGGACAAAACCGCTGTTCAGATACTCAGTCAGGGTCATCATCTGGACGTAGCTCTTGATCCGGTTATCAGGAAACAGTATATGCCGGCTGTGAATCAAACAGCAGTACTGGCCGGTAAGTCGATACTGGGGACAGAGCCGGGAAATTCCGCGCGCGTAGCCCACGGCCTGGTTGTTGACATTGGCACAACTACGCTGGTAGCCGCGCTGTTTGACCTGACTACCGGCCGGGAGCTGGCTACCGCCTCGGCGCTCAATCCCCAAAGCCTGCACGCTCAGGATGTTTTGTCCCGCATTAAAATGGGAGCAACCGCCGAGGGTTTGTCCACCCTGCATTATGACATTATCGCTGCCATCAATGCCATGCTCGACGGCTTACTGCAAGATACAGGCCTTACTCAACATACCCTCTACGAAGTCGTCTTCAGCGGCAATACCTGCATGCTCCATCTGGCGCTGAAGACCGACCCGGCTTCACTCGGCAAATATCCCTATATTCCCGTGCTGTGGGGCGACAGCTGCCACCAGGCGGCAGGTCTCGGCCTGCATACCGCCCCCTTTGCGCAGCTTTATTTACCGCCTGTTATGTCAGCCTATGTCGGAGCAGATATAACTGCCGGGATGTTAGCCGCCGATTTGGCCAACCTTAAAGGCACTACTTTGTTTGTTGATATCGGCACCAACGGCGAAATGGCCTTGGCAGATAACGGACGCCTGTCGGTAACTTCAACGGCTGCCGGGCCGGCCTTTGAGGGTATGAACATTGCCTGCGGCATGAGAGCCGCCCCTGGAGCCATTGAAAAATTCAAAATAGAGCACGACGGTTCAGCAGCCATCAAGACCATCGCCGGTCGCCCGGCTGTCGGCATCTGCGGCAGCGGCCTGCTGGACATTGTCGGTGAACTTGTCAGAACCAAGCTAATAAATAAGACCGGAAAATTTACCGGAGCTGAAAATAACCTGGCCCATCCACTGCAGCGGCAATTGAAAAAAGAAAATGGCAAAACCATTTTCGCTATCCACCCATCGGTTTATCTGTCGCAAAAGGATATTCGCCAGGTACAGCTTGCCAAAGGCGCTATCCGCGCCGGCATTGAATGCCTGCTCGCTGCCAGCGGACTAAGCGCTGCCGGAGTTGACCGCGTATTTATTGCCGGTTCTTTTGGTTTTCACCTTAACGCCGACAGCCTGATCAACATCGGTATGCTGCCTGAAGCATTTAAGGGTAAAATTGATTTCCTGGGTAATACGGCCAAAACAGGCGGTCAGGCACTGCTATTAAACCGGGATTCCCGCAAAAAAGCGGCCGTCCTGGTGAAACAGGCAAAGGTTTTAGAACTGGCCACCTATAGCGACTTTGATAAAACCTTTGTTAACTGCCTAAATTTCTAAGGAGGTACATTTTATGAGCCAGCCTAACGAGCTTGACCGGCTTAGCTGCACCGACTGCCGCCAGCTCAACTGCTATCGCCGCGATAAGCGGTTTCCCGAATTTTGTTTAAGTGTAACATCACGCGGCGCTGCCGATATTAACGCCGAAATAGAACAGTCAAAAACCGCCTATACCGAAGAAGGGCCTGACCGCCGGATGGCTCTGGCGGCAGCTGAAATTGAGGGCTTGTATTACGGCAAACTCACGCGGGTAGAGGAAATCATCGCTTTCGCCAAAAGAATTGGCGCCAAAAAACTTGGTATCGCCACTTGCATCGGCCTCATGGACGAAACCCGGGTATTCAGCCAAGTACTTGCCGCTAAGGGGCTTGAAAGCTACAGTGTCATCTGCAAGGTTGGTTCGCTTGACAAGACAGAAATCGGTGTACCGCCCGAGTATAAAGTACAGCAAGGCTGCTATGAAGCGCTCTGCAATCCTGTGCTTCAGGCCCGTCTGTTAAACCAAGCCGGAACTGACCTGAACGTGGTCGTCGGCCTGTGTGTCGGCCATGATTCCCTGTTCATCAAACACTCTGCCGCCCCGGTCACCACTCTCATAACCAAAGACCGGGTGTTAGGCCATAATCCGGCGGCAGCCCTCTATACCAGCGGGTTCTATTATAAACGGCTTTTACAGGAAGAAAAGGAGTGATTATTTGTGTTTAAACATCGGCTACTACTAACCGGTCTCATCGTTTCCCTTGTTTTCAGCCTGCTGGCAGCAGGCTGCGGTCAGCAAAAAACGCAGCAGGCAGACGCGCCTGCCAGTGCACAGTCAGCAGTACCGGCTGATAAAATCAAGTTTAACATTGGTTATTTGCCGGCTGTTGGCCATGTATTATATTTTGTGGCCAAGGAGAAAGGCTTTTATGAGCAGGAAGGGCTTGACGTCGAACTCTTCCAGTTTACCAATTCCGGGGAGGGCTTAAACGCCATCAAAGCCGGTAAACTGGACGCCGGCTCTTTCGGCACCTCAGCGCCTCAGGTCTTTATTGCCAAAGGAACACCCTTTGTCAATATTGGCGGTATGCAAAGCGAAGGCCATGCCATTGTAACCAAACCGGAAAATGCAGGACAATATTCTTCTGTGCAGAGTTTTGTCGGCAAAAAGGTAGCCACCGTTCGCCTGGCAACCGGTGATGCTGTCTGGCGGTCAGCAATGTCCCAAGCCGGTATTGACTGGAAAAACCAAGTAACAATCCAGGAACTTGACTCGCCGGCAGCCGTACTTGAGGCCGTAAAAAAGGGCGCGGCAGATGCCGGCCTGGTGTGGGTTCCCTTTTCGGAAATGGCTGAAAAACAAGGACTAAAAATTGTTTCCTGGTCGGCACAGCATATGGACGGACATGTCTGCTGCCGGGTAGTCGCCCTCGAAGACAAACTTAAATCCAATCAAGAGGCTTATATCCGCTATTCCCGCGCCAGCATTCGCGCCTATGACTTCTATCTTAACAACCATGCCGAAACCCTGGATATCATCAGTAAATATGTCAAATTAGATAAAGAGCTGCTCGAAAAAGCTACCTACAGCGGTCACATCCACAGCATTCCTGATCCTGATAAAAAACGCTTCACTGCTTTCTGGGAAGCCATGAAAACCGCCGGCTATATTGAAAGCGATATTGATATCACCAAACATGTTAACAGCGACATCTACAAAACGGCACTTGACCAGTTAATACAGCGTGAACCGCAAAACGCCACCTACCAGCAGCTTGCCAAAGACTTTGCAGCAAACAATCTGTAACCGGTTCCCCGCTGACTTTTAAACGGAAGGAGAATGCTTGTGGCTTTATTAAAACTAGACTCTGTGTCGCTTACTTATCCAGGCGATGACCGTCCGGCCATTGCCGATTTGTCACTAGCCATTGAACAGGGTGAATTTCTGGCAGTCGTCGGCCCCAGTGGCTGCGGCAAAAGCTCGACAATCGGGCTTTTGGCCGGGCTGACACCGGCTACAGGCGGCCTGCTTACCCTGAATGACAACCCGATTTTGGCTCCCGGCCCCGATAGGGCGGTAGTATTTCAGGACTATTCCCTGTTTCCCTGGATGACAGCCCTTGATAATATTATCTTTGCCCTCAAAGAATCCTGCCAGGCAACAGGCAAAGCAGCGCGGCAGGAAGCAAAAAAACTGCTCGACATGGTCGGATTAAGCAGCTACATCCACAAATACCCGTCAGAGCTCTCCGGCGGCATGCGTCAGCGGGTAGCCATCGCCAGGGCTTTTGCCCTGGATGCTCCCGTCTATTTGCTGGATGAACCCTTTGGCGCCGTAGATGCCAAAAACCGGGTAAGCCTACAGGATTTACTGCTCCAGCTTTGGACGGCAAACGGCACCCAAAAAACCATCTTACTGGTTACCCACGATATCGACGAAGCGCTATACCTTGCCGACCGGATTGCGGTATTCACTCCCGGGCCCGGCAGAGTGCTGAAAACCGTTGCTGTTCCATTCTCCCGGCCCCGGCGGCGGTTTTTCCTGGTGCAAGACCCCCGTTATGTGGAACTGCGCAATGAGATTCTGTCACTGCTGCAAAAAGAAATCCTCGAAGAGCTTCAGCAAGTGGAAGGAGGCGCCGGCATATGAGCCAAACCAGCCGTGACCGCCTGGCGCTGGGTATTGCCATCCTGTTCCTCTGGCAGTTAACCACTGCCTGGTTAAAACTGCTTGATCCCCAGCTATTTCCCCAGCCCCTGCAGGTCCTTAACCTGCTGGTCGAAGATCGCCAGGTATTTTTGCAAAGTCTGGGCAGTTCCCTCAAGCTCCTATTTTGGGGTTACTTCCTGGCTGTAATTCTGGCCGTCCCACTGGGACTGATTGTCGGCTGGAACCGGCGGCTGCGCCTGGCTATTGAACCGGTTACCAATGTCCTCGGCCCCATTCCGCCCATTGTCTATATTCCTTATGCCATTGCCATCTTGCCGACATTTACGCAATCCTCCGTCTTTATCATATTTATCGGCGCTTTTTGGCCATTATTTATGAATACAATAGCCGGCGTGGAAGCGCTGGAAAAAGGCATTGTCGATTCGGCCAGGACCATCGGTGTCGGCAGGAAATCCATGCTGATTAACATTCTGCTGCCCGGAGCTATGCCGCATATTGTCAGCGGCGGCGTCATCAGTATGGTGTTGGCCTTTATCCTGCTTACGGCTGCCGAAATGATTGGCGCCACCAGCGGCCTGGGCTGGTATGTAAAATACTTTTCCGACTTTGCCGACTACCCCCGGGTAGTCGCCGGAATCATTGTCATCGGCACAGTTGTCCTGTCACTAATGACCTTATACCGGCGTTTTACCGGTTATCTGCTGCGCTGGCGAAAATAAGGCAAAATTACAGGCAAGCTAAATAATAGTTACTAAAAAACGGCAGCATATACCTTTACAAGGAATACGCTGCCGTTTTATTTACATTTTTTCTTGCGTTTAATACAGTCGGCAAAGGCCTCCAGTCTGGTAAGAACACCAACATCGCTAGAGTGTTCATCAACACTTAATGACAGTAACGGCACCTCCAGGTCCTGGGCAATATTTTTGAGTGCGTACTGGGCTACCTGTTCAGGCATACAACCAAAGGGATATATGTGGATAATCCCGTCATAACCGTGCCGGGCACACCATAACGCGCTGCCTACCGACTTCAGCCCTTCACCGCCGACATGATGGTTAAGATACGGTTTTGCCTGCCGCCGGTATGCCCTTTCCTCACTATATAACCCCAGGAAACTTAATAACGTATTGGCATAGACCCATTCACCGGTATTAATAAACTTTTTAACCTCCACCCCTTGTTTAACCAGTACATCTTCCACTCTATGGTTGACATACGGTTCCAGCAGCAAATAGAATTCCCCGACTAAGCCAACCTTCGGCGGCTGGCGGCCGGCAGCATCTCCCAGCAGTTTTATGGATTCAATAATTTGCTCCCGCTTAGCCTTAATATCGCTGAAAGTCCGGCAATCCATAAACTTGCCGGCAGAGCCGGCGGCTATGTCAATGATTCGATCAGGCTCAGCCGACCGTGAGCCATAGAAATTTTTGGCACTGTTTATGTCATCAAGTGCTTTCAGCATTTTTATCGTCATGGCCAGTTGTTTTAGTATTGCCAAACGGCCGGCCTGAGGGGCCAGCTGTTGTAAACAGTGATATAACCCGGTAAACAGATGGTCGACATCGATGGTGCAAAACTCCACAGGTTTGAGCTTGGAGAGCTGAAGCTGTTGAATGGCATGATAAAAACCCAGACGGCATTTTCCGGCACCACATACAGTCACGAAGGTGTCGGCCCCCTGGTCAATACTCTCCAAAAAATTACCCATAGTGATCTTGTAGGGCAGACATGCCCCTTCCGGCGAATGCAGCGAACCTAAGTCTACCGTTTTTTTGGAGATTGGCGGAGCTGCAACAACCTCAACACCAAGGTTTGTCAGTAAATGATAGACCGGTAGGCTAAGATAGCCCATGTGGGGATAACTTACCTTCAAGCTTTAACATCCTTTCCACTATATCCCAGAACGCTTCCACTCGCGTAATAAGCCCGGCGCTGCCGGTATGTTCATCAATAGTCAGCAGCAGATAAGGTTTATTGCCTGGCTTAAGAATATGATGCTCCAGATATTCGTTAACAAGCGAATCGGGACCGCAGCCAAAACTTGTCACTAAAATGATACCGGCAATATCGGCTTGCCGGCAGAAATGCCGGACAGCACCGGCAAGTTTTATCGATAATTGCCAATAGATATCCTGCCGGTACTCTTTAGCTTCTTCGTAAAGTATTTTGTTTGGCAAATCAGCCGGGGTGATAATATCCACTGCCTGGGATTTAAGTTTTCTCTTAATATCACTATTGAAAAAAACATCATTGATTATGTAACTATGGCCAATCACCGCAATTTTAGGCCTGGGCGGCTGGCTGAGCCCGGGCGGGATAGCCTTCTGCCAATTTTTAAGAGTCTTATAATACGCCTGCTGCCCGTCAATAGCAGATACCCCTAACGGCTGGCAGATAGTCTGAATTGCCTGTAAGGTTGTAGCAGCAGACCTATCCTCGATATTGGGACTAATTATCTTTTCCTTAGCCAGCCTAAAGGTATTTTGCACAATATCCGGTAAACCGGCCAGCTTGGCGCACAGATGATTATCGGGGTAATACTGGGCGATACGAGGTACGAATATATGACTGCAGGTGTCCAGTAAGGACGCCGTATGGCCTAAGTAAACCTTCAAAGGTATACAGGATTCATCAATGGCCAGCGCCATCCCCCGGTCTATTATTTGTTTATTGGTTTCACCGGAGAGAACTGCCGCTACTCCGATATTCTGAAAAAAATCCAGCCACAAGCTGCCGAACTCATGATAGAGCAATGCTTGAGGAATGCCGACCTTAACCGCCATCTGTCTCACCCTATTATATTTAGTTTACATTAACAAGGAGGTAGGTGAACTACCTCCTTGCTTCATTATTCTTGCTGATTAGCCAATTTAGTTTCTGAGGTAGAGCTTACACGGCTATTGAGTTGGGCAATATGCCGCTCCATATCCTGGGACATTTGTTCAAACATGGTCTGTGCACCGGAATCGTCAGTAGATGTAGCAAAGGTAGCATACGTGCCTTTAGCGGCTTCCGCAGCAGCCAGAGCCTTCTCCAGGTCTTTTTTTACCGTCATAATACCAGCCTCCTAATTGATTGTTAAGGTTCCATTTACTATTGTTTTACAGACCACAGGTAATTATAAGTGGAACTATGTGCCATTGCTGTTCAAAACAAGCGTTAGTTACCGTCTCCGGGCATATACTTTTTAAAACAGCATGATTAGGAGGGTTATTTTGGTATTCTTATATGCCTTTCTGGCCGTTCTTTGCCTGGGCTCAGCGCCATTGTTCGGCAAATCAGCCCTTCACAATATCAATCCTGTCACCACGCTGGTAGTCAGGACTTTCATCGCCACCGGCCTTATCAGTATCTGGCTGCTCCTTACCAAAACCCCTATTGGGTTTACGGCTTTATCATTATCCAGCTGGCTCATGGTCGGGATGGAAGCCGTCTTAGCGGCCGTCCTGGGCGAATTGGCGTATTTTTACGCACTCCAAAAAGGCGATGTTTATGAGATTGCTGTACTCATGTCCTGTGCGCCGCTGGTAACGATGGTCTTGGGCAACGTATTTTTGAGTCAGCCGTTGTCTCTGCGCCAGCTTATCGGAGCACTTATTGTCACCATCGGTCTGATAATATTGTGCAGCGATTAATCCGTAAAATTAATTGTCACTATTTTTTTTACTATAATTTGACGGGGTTTTGCGATTGATAAACAGCTGTCCTTTAGAATCAATGCCGGCATAGGTTACCTCAGAAATATCGGTGATATCTTGCTTGGCTAATTCCTCCTCCAGCCAGGCTTGTGACCGGTGCTTTTTTCGTAAATTATGCTCAATGACTACCCCGTCCATAATGAATTCCACCGGGAAAACCGGATCAGGCAGGTGAATATTAAAATCACTTTTCGTCACAGGCTGATTGTCAGTCTTTTTTATTACACTTAACTTGCCTGTGGTTTCTAAAATTGCGTATTGTACTTCGGCAGGGTCTAAGACCCCCTGTTCGCGCAATTGTCCATGCAGTTCATCCAGGTCATAGCGCAGGTGCCCCATATTTTCTTCAATAATCTTTCCATTTTCGATCACGATTGTGGGCGAGCCGTCAATTAACTTCCTGAGAGGACGGCTTTTGACGGTAATAAGCGATACGGCATAGGTGAGTGCCACAAATAAAATAAGATCATAATAATGGTTCCACACTTTATCGGCGTCAGCTGCCGCTATGTTGGCAGCAAGCGAGCCGATGGTAATGCCGCTGATGTATTCATAGTATGTCAGTTGTCCGACCTGCGTCTTACCAAGTACCCGGGTTAAAACCAGCAGTCCTAAGAATACCAGTCCGGTCTGCCACGTATCGCGAATAAATTCCTGCCATTCCATGGTGCTGCCTCCTTTACAAACCCATATGTGCTATAGGGTGCGCAAAGGACAAAGAAGATATCCTCCACTTGTTTATAATGTCCCGGGTAAAATTTTTCAGCCTATTTTACTGAATTAACCTTGCTAAAAGTAACCATACTATGGTAAACGGAGGTACTTCAAATGACAGTTGCTTCTCAAGTCAAACAAACATTAGCTACTTTAAAAGGTACTCAGGGTACATTAAGACTCTATACAGCGCAGACACGGGATGAAGAAACCAAGTTAGTCTACAAGGAAGCCTTGGCAGCTACCGGGATAATTATTAACGACCTTGAGAGAAGATTGCAGACATTAGAGTATCAGGAACCACAATATAAAGGAAATTAGAACTTTGCGTTGCCTAACCACTTGGATTATATAGTTATCTAACCTCAAATTATAAGTGACGCAAGGTACTAGTCAGGAGATTAAACAATGCAGGCATGGCTACAGATATTACTTAGTTCAGTTTCGTTATTCTTTTTGCTGCTGCTTTTGACCAGGGTGATGGGAAAGAGAAATCTTGCCCGGATAACGCCGTTTCGGTTTGTATGTTACATAGCAGCGGCAGTAATTGCCGCCGCCATATCCTTACAGCTTACCAGGCCTGCCGTCGGACTTGTTGCGCTTAGTGTCTGGGTGCTGCTGCCGATAGCTTTGGATTATTTGTCCCTTAAAAGCAAATGGGTTCATGACATGGTGAATGGAAAGGAAACGGTGTTAGTCAAGCATGGAAAAATTATGGAGGAAAATCTCCTGCAAACAAGGCTAACCGGCGAAGAACTGCTGCGGGAGCTTCGTTCCAAAAATGCTTTTAATCTGGCAGATGTAGAATTTGCGGTAATGGAAGATACCGGTGACATCAGTGTATTTATGAAATCTGACAAAAAGCCTGTAGCGGCACATGATCTGGGGATAAAAACGGCCCCCCTGGCAGAACCGCAGACAGTCATCCTTGACGGCAACATATTGCCTGAGCCGCTCGCGTCTTTAGGCTTTAACACCGAATGGCTGGGCATCCAACTGGAGACAATAGGGGTATCGCTGGATAATGTTTTTGTCGGACAAGTAGACTCTTCCGGTGATTTGTACCTCGATTTATTCGATGACTCGGTACAGCTGCCGCAGCCCAAAATCAAGGAAATGCTGTATGCGAACTTTGAGAAAGTGCAGGCCGACCTCACAACCTTTTCACTGGAAACCCAGAATGAGGCTGCCAAACAAATGTATGCTGAGCATGCAAAGCAGATAAGCCGCCTTATGGCTAAGCTTAAACCATATTTATTGCGTTAGAAGGTGGATTATATTGTCAAGTATCAAACGCAAGAAGCTGACCCCCGCCCAGCAGCAGTACCAGGACTTTGCCCGCGCGCGGGAGCCGCAGCGTCCCCTATTCAAAAACTGCATTCGCGCTTTTATTGTCGGCGGCATTATCTGTACGATAGGCCAGGGAGTACAGTTGTTTTTTATGACCTATTTTAATTTTGATGAAAAGACAGCCGGCGATCCGACGGTGGCTATTATGATTTTGCTTTCCGTGATCCTTACCAGTATCGGAGTATATGATCACATCGCTCAATGGGGCGGTGCCGGGAGTGCAGTGCCGGTTACAGGGTTTGCCAATACTATTACCTCAGCCGCCCTTGACCATAAAAGCGAGGGGTTTGTACTGGGTGTCGGCGGCAATATGTTTAAAATCGCCGGACCGGTTCTGGTATTTGGTGTCTTTTCCGCTTTTGTTGTCGCCATTGTGCGGGTACTCATAACATCGTTAGGTGGAATGTAAATGCTGCAAGGTCATCAAACATGGATTTTTCCGTCTAAACCGGCAATCATTGCTTCGGCGGCTATCGGCGGGCCTTTCGAGGCCCAGGGCAATCTGGCAGGCGATTTCGACCTGCTTCACGGTGATATCTGGCTTGGTCAGGACAGCTATGAACAAGCCGAAAAACTACTGTTGGAGCAAGCTTGCGAAACGGCAATTAAGAAGGCTGGGCTTAAAAAAGAAGATATCCAGTTTTTCTTCAGCGGCGATCTGATTAACCAGATTATGCCCAGCAGCTTTACCGCCCGAACCCTTGCCGTTCCCTATTTGGGTATTTATGGCGCCTGTTCCAGCTCGATGGAAGGCCTTTCCCTGGCCTCGGCAATTATTGATGGCGGTTTCGCCCAGAATGCACTTGTTGGTACATCCAGCCACAATGCCGCCTCGGAAAAACAATACCGTTATCCTACCGAATATGGTGCACAAAAGCCTCCTACCGCCCAGTGGACTGTGACCGGAGCCGGTGCCGCCGTTGTCGCCAGGCAAGGGGAAGGCCCGCGAGTTATCGCCTCTACAATTGGGCGTGTAATTGACATGGGGCTTTCCGATCCTTTTAACATGGGCGCCGCCATGGCTCCGGCTGCCGTTGACACCATCCAAGCCCATTTTCGGGATCTGAACATATCCCCCAATCACTATGACCTGATTACCACCGGCGACCTGGGCAAGGTTGGTCACCGGATTGCCGGCGATCTGCTTACCAAACACGGCCTGGATATCCCGGTGGAAAAATTCACCGACTGCGGTCTGTTAATGTACAAAGAAGACCAGCCGGTTATCGCCGGCGGCAGTGGCTGCGCCTGTGTTGCCACAACTACGTTCGGCCACCTTTTAAACCGCATGCGCCGGGGGGAATTGAACCGGATGCTGGTCATTGCCACAGGCGCTTTGCTCTCTCCCATGTCATATCAGCAAAAAGAAAGCATACCTTGTGTTGCCCATGCGGTGGCAATAGAAATGTAAAAGGAGGCTTATGTTGGAAAAGTTTATTTTGGCATTTGTCGTTGGTGGAACCATCTGCGTAATTGGACAACTCCTGATGGACGGACTGAAGTTAACGCCGGCACACACCATGGTTGCGCTGGTAGTGACCGGAGCTGTGTTAGGCGGCTTTGGCGTATATGACGATTTAATTAAATTTGCCGGTGCGGGAGCATCGGTTCCGATAAGCAGTTTTGGCAATCAACTGGTAAAGGGTGCCCTGCAGGAGGCGGAAAAAACCGGTCTTGTCGGCGTGTTGACCGGTATTTTTAAAGTTACCAGCGCCGGCATTTCAGCGGCCATTATTTTCGGGTTCCTGGCAGCCTTACTCTGTAAGCCCAAAGGCTAAGTCAACCATTTATTCGTGCCTGTGGGCTATACCTCCCATTTACAGCAGCCGGGAGTCTTAACACAGGTTAGGCATCAGGTACATGCTCTGCTGTAAAAGGAGGTGAAGAAAGATGACAGTAGGTACTCAGATGACTCAGGCCATCGCCACAGTGCAAAATGCCGCAGCTACGATGAAGACATTTTCATTGGAGACGCAAGACCAGCAAGCAAAACAAACCTTTGAGCAACTGGCAACAACACTTGATAATGCCGTTGAAACATTACAACAAAGACAAAAATATGTTGAGAAGCAGGAACCCCAATACAAACAGCAATAAGCTCAGCCCGGAATATGAACAAAGCTGGAACGAAAGTTCCAGCTTTGTTCATGCCCCTTTATTTAACCCTTGCACCTATGTGACTAATCTCTATTTCCGCATTAAGAAACACGGCTTGCACCAAGCCTTTGGCAATGGTGGAAGCCGATGCTGATCTTATCCTGTTCTCTAAGAAAATTATATTTCTATTGGGATAAAAAAAATAAGCATATTAAACAGCCTTATTGGCTTATTTATTGTTTGGTAAACATTGCGTCAACATAATTGTGCATATGCCTCATGAATTCGTCCAACACCAGCGGCGACTGTTTGGTTTTCAAGGCGTTAAGAATCCGCAGATGCTCCTGTGCCTTCTCCTCAAAGGTACCCAGTGTTACAATATCTTGGTTCATAACAATCAAAAGCTGGTAAAACAAACCCTCCAGAATCTGCGCACGCCGGCTGCTTTCAGAAGCATTCCACAAATAACGGTGAAAAGATAAATCCAATGTATTCAACAAGGATACACGCTCCTCATCGTTACTACATCGTCCTTCGCCATTTTTCATCTCCCGCGTCAGATTGTACAATTCCTGGTAATCGTTCTCCTGCAGCTTGTCTTGGGTGACAAGTACATGCAATATCTGAATTTCAAGCGAGATGCGTACCTCAAATACCTCGAGAACCTCTTTAGGACTCAATTCCAGAACCTGATTACCTCTTCTCGGCGAAAAAGAAATAATCCCTTGTTCGTTCAGAATTCGCATCGCCTCGCGTACGGGGGCGCGGCTGGTGTTTAACTCGCTGGAAATATCCGCCTCAATCAGTTTATCGCCGCTTTTCAATGCACCGGACAAAATTTTACTTTTCACATAAGCAACAACTATATCGCTCAGACTTTTTTTCTCGTATGCCGGCATAATTTCCATGCCTTGGATTCACCATCTTTTCAGAAATTTTACATATTGTATTATACCGCACTATGCCCGTTCTGTACAGAGCGGTTCCTGCGGCATTTCCCTTAATCGGGAAGAATATTTCCCTGCATCGGTAAGAAAAGGCTTGTGAGCGGCGATAATACCATTGCTTTTTTAACAAGACCGGACAATCAAAGTCATATATACCTTGATTGTCCGGTCTTTTCTTATCCCTTCAGCCAACTACAATTTGAACCTGCTTACGGCCCCAGTCAATGTTTCCGCCATTTGGGCCAAAGCCTCACTGGCGGCAGCGATTTCTTCCATGGAGGCTGCCTGCTCCTCTGTAACCGCTGAAACCGTCTGGGTTTGACTGGCAGTATCTTTGTTTATTTCATCAATTTCTTTTACGGCGGCAACAATTTCCTGGCTGCCACCGGCAACCCGCTGCACCGTATTGGTAATTTTGCTCACCTGTTCTGATACCTGATCAAACAGTGTCACAATCTCGGCAAAGGCGAGACCTGCATTATTGACAACTTCCGCCCCGATCTTTACCTCACGCGTGCCCTCATCCATAGCCATAACCGCACTGGTAGTCTCACTCTGGATTTCGCCAATTAATCCGGCAATCTGCTTGGCGGCTTCCTGGGACTGTTCCGCCAGCTTGCGCACTTCTTCGGCCACTACCGCAAAGCCGCGACCTTGTTCACCGGCACGGGCTGCCTCAATGGCGGCGTTGAGGGCTAAGAGGTTGGTCTGACTGGCAATACCGGCAATGGTATCGACAATCTGGCCGATTTCTTTGGAGCGTTCCCCCAGCTTAACAACAATCTGCGCGGTATGGGTCACTTTGGTCTCAATAGTAACCATTTGCCGCACTGCTGCTTCGACCGCCTCGCCCCCTTCTTGGGCAGCGCCTGCTGCTTTCCCGGAAGTCGCCTCAACTATGCCGACATTGTCGGCAACCTGGTTAATCTCGTTTGCAATGCGATCAACAATAGCTGTAGCTTGGTTAACGGCTCCGGTTTGCCGCTCGGTACCGGCGGCCACCGCCGTAATACTCATGGCCGTTTGGGTTGCACCTTGCGCCGACTGCTCGGCACTTGCCGTCAGTTCTTCCGACGAAGAGGCCAGTTGCTCTGAAGATTGCATGACCTGCACCATCAGGCTGCGCAAGTTGCCGGACATAGTGGCAAAGGCCGCTGCCAACTGACCGATCTCATCCTTGCCCGCCTGGGTTTCCCCGATGTCGCTAAGATCGCCTACAGCCACCCGATTGGCGGTTTCAGACAATTTTCGTATAGGGTTGACAATGCGCCGATTTACAAAATAGGATAACGTGAACACAAACAGGAGAATGGAGACAATCACCAATATCAGGTTAGAATACATCAGACTGTTCAAGCCGGCAAAGACTTCCTCCGCCGGGTAAACCAACAGCAGGGTCATTCCGGTATCGCCTACCGGCGAGTATACAATGTAATTATCTTTTACTTGCATGATTCCCGCTTGCTTCGCTTGCAGCGCTGCTTCACCCAGCGCCCGCCATTCCTTGTCAGACACCTCTGTGAGCTTTACTGATAAGTCCTGGATCTGCTCGGTTTTACTGCCGGTATAGTTGCCAATAACCATACCGGCCCGGGTAAGTGCGAAGGCATAACCGTTCTGCCCCACACGGATGTCTGCCAGCTGCCGCTTAAAAATGTCCAGAGTGAAATCTGCTTCCGCCACACCAATGCGCTTACCGTTTTTATCGATTGGATGAACACAGGTTACCCAGATCAGATTAGGGTCGCTTTGGTCCACATACGGTTCTGAGTAATCAACTGTCTTTTGCAAGCCGATACCTAATTTATACCATGCTTTAGCATGATAATCCACTACACTGTATTCCCACGTTAAAACCGGTATACCGTTTTTGTCCTTCATCATGTACGGGTAATGATTTTTCACATCCGGCTGATAGGCGTACGGTTCAAACGCCATGCCGGCACCGGCAAAGGACTTGCTTTTCTGCACGCTTTTCTTAATATAACTAAGGACAATCTCTTCCTGGTACTCCGGCATGGTTGTAATCATATTGCCCAGGGTTATAGCTTCGTCGGAAATCTCTTTGATCGGAATATATAGTGATGTTGCTTCTTGCAGAGCCTGAGTCAATAATTTTTCTTCTTGCTGAGTTACCGCATACTCTTTGACCTGCGTTGACGAAATATAGGTCTGAATACCAAAGACCAGTAGAGTAATGCCGGTAATGATAAGGATAAAAAAAGTCCGTATGCTCTTCACAGGCTTCTCTCCTCTAAATTATAAGATTTTCTCAGGGCTTTCACCGCCGGGACAGCACATGATTTTAGCGGCAATCTCTTTGCTCAGAATATACAGCAATGTTTCCATTAGTAAAATAATTTTCCAGATAAGTGACAAATACCCTTTGGACCGGCGATAACACCACTTCTTTTTTAAAAACAAGATGAAATTGCCGCGTGAATGCCTGCTGCTCAAGGTTATATACCTTGATTTGCCCGGTTTTTTCATAGGCAGTTGCCGCAACTTTGGAAACAAAGGATATTCCCATTCCCTGGGACACAGCCGATAAAATGCTCTGGGTGTCATGAAAACAGGCCACAATATTCAGATTCCGGACAGAAATGCCCTGCTTATACAGCAGTTGTTCCATTTCCACACGGGTGCCGGAGCCGTCCCCGCGCATCACAAAAGGCTGTTGCCGCAAAAACGCCGGCAGGTCGCGATACATCGCCCCTTTGTTAACCGGCATCGATTTGGGGGTAATCAGCACCAGTCTGTCATGATAGAAAGGAACTGTCAGCAAACAACGGGAATTGACGCTTGTGCCCACTATACCAAAATCATACCGGTATCCCAAAAGCCCTTCCACTACCTGCTGGCTGCCCGCCTGGTGGATATGAAACACGATACGGGGATACTGTTTTTGAAAGGCGGTAATGATTTCCGGCAGCAAAAACTGAGCAGGCACGGTAGAGGCTAAGATGCTGATTTCTCCCATCAACTCCCGGTCAATCCTACTGACACTGCTGATAGCCTCATCGCGCAGGGCAAGGATGCTTTTGGCCCGGTGAAACAACTCTTTGCCTGTCTGGGTTGGATAAACCGCCTTAGTCGAACGTATCAACAGCTGCGCCCCGATCTCATTCTCTAGAGAACTGATATGGGCACTAATGGTCGGCTGAGACAAATAGATCATGTCGGCGGCCTTGGAAAAACTGTTGTATTGAACCACTGCGACAAATGCTTCCAATTGTTTCATTTCCATCTTGCTACCTCCCGTAAACTCTGCTCAAGCGCTGCAAAGAACAGCCGCTTCCTCGCTCTGTATTGCCTAGACTAAGTAATCGTACTGAACATACTTTGCCTGTATGCCACACACTCCGCCGGTATTGCCGCCGACGGAGTGTAAGGACAATCAATTAGATTTTTACTTCAAAGATTGCCGCTTTAACTTTCTATGACCCGCAAAAGGTCATCCATCTTAGGTAAAGTACGCAGGCTTTGCTGCTTCGTCATGGAAAGGCCTCCTTGCACGAGCTGTTATTATTCGCCGATATACCCTTTGCTCAATAAAATGCCCTTGGCCTGTTCCACTTTTGCCTCAGAGATCAGCACTACCGGTCCGGTACAACCCATACCGCTTTCAGCATAGATGTTTTCCTTCCACAAAGCCTGCACGGCGTCCTCCAAGTCCAAAATTTCGATGCCGTGGATTTCCGCGGTCACCACTTCTTTCGGCGGCGCTGCGGCCTTAGACACTTCTAGCGGTTGCTTTTGCACCCGGCACCCGGCTAACACAGCGTCAAGTCCGGCCTGTTTGGCCGCCTTAAGCTCTGTCGCAAAGACGCGTTGGTAGTCGCCGCCAACCAGCTCGGCCGCAAATTCAAGGGCTCCTTGGACTACAGGAGCACCGGAAGCACGGGACACGATCAGGATTAGCTTATCGAAGTTTTCTCCCATACCCGGCCCGTAGCCGTAACCGACAGACTCATAGTTGCCGCCGGTATGATATGAGGAAAATAATTTCATAAGAATGTTGCCTGTCAGTGAATCGGTGACCATTACATCACAAGAACCCCTCAAAAGATCGTTGCCCCGCATGATAGCACCGCCGTCACTTCTGCCTGAAGTGGCAAACCGGATAGGATAGCCATTGGTCGCCAGCTTCAGCAGCTGTAGTTCCGCCTGACGTGCCCCATCAATATTTAAGAGGCCCACCGTCGGTTCAGCCACACCGCAGGCTTTGGCTGTGGCAATACCATACAGGGCATTGCGCACAAGTCCCTCTACCCGGTCAAGAGCTGTTGTGCCGGTGGTGGTGGCAATATACATCGCCTTCCCCTTGGCCGGTGTAATAACACGGCCTACCGTGGAAACCCCGATGGGAAACGGGTAGTGCATGGTTACGCCGCCCTGGGCAGCCCCGCTGTCTAACAGGCTTTCCAGTGCTTCATGCCCCTCTTCTTCCGTCGAAATGCTCACTGTTTCCACACCGGGAGCGTTCGCAGGCTTCGTGCCGATGACCTTCACCTGTATTCCCTGCTTGGCTGCCATAGCCGCAGCTTGGTAAAGTTCGTCCTCACCATGCTCACTGCCAAGGGCGGTAAGGGCGATAACGGCCCGGGGAGCCTGAGCACCGTTTTCCAGTGTATCCGCCAGCTTGAGAAAGGTGTCGGCAATGATACGGTTGATCTCTTTATCCGCCATAACGCTACTCCTCCAGCTTTCCGGCAAGGTGCCCGGCAAACTCCCGCAGGGACGCGGCAATCAGCTGCTGCACCCGGGCTTCGGTAATCCCGTCCGCCTGGTTTGTACCGCTATTTTTCTGCAGCACAAAGGAAATACCGTCAAACAGGTTGGTCATGCGTCCTAAGAACAGACTTCCCTTGCCGACGAACATAGCGCGCTCTATCCTTTCCGCCAGCATTTCCTGACGTGCAAAACCAAGATACGGAACACCGGAAGGAATATGACCTTGTGTTGGCGCCCAACCGGTCATGCCGTGCTTTTCTACGAAGGAATTTAACTCCGTTTTCTGGATTTGACCCTTCATAGCAGCCAGCGCACCAATCATTTTGTAGTTGGCTTCCGGCACATTGCCCGCACCGGCAGGTTTAGTGATATCAGGATTCTGCATTTCCACCGAGTATTTGTCCACATCGGTCAGCTTAAGGCCCGCCTTCTCCAAAGCAGCAAAAGTCAATGAAGAAATGACATTTTGCGGTGCTGAGCCGGTTCCCACAGTGTGACGGCCAAGAATATCGGTATTGAGTTCAGGACTGACACCGTCATTCTCCGATATCAGCACCGCGAATCCTGCCACACAATCCTCCAATATGGGCAAGCCTTTTTTCAGATGGTCTTTGCCGTTCATCCCCAGCTTGGCTGTGGAACCACCTGCGGCTACTACCACATGTTTAAAGACTCCTGCCTTAACCAAAGAGGCCGCCTGTACCAGCGCATGGGTAGGACCGGCGCAGAAACCGCGCACATCACTGCCGGTGGCATTGATGAGTCCTGCCATTTCGGCTGCAGCTTTGGCAAAATTGCCGCCGCCACGCTGATTCATGTCACCGCAAGCTTCCTCGGAGCACTCAATTACATATTCTACTTCTTCTTTTTTCACACCGTTCTGGTGGATTAAATGCAGAACAGATACTACACAGGATGCCTTGGAAACCAGGTTTTCAAAAATGACATGAGCTGACAGGGAATCGTCAATATCATGAGCAGCCTTCACACAGCCGATTACTTCGCCATGCAGATAAATAGGCTCAGCCCCGGCGTTTTTTACCAACTCGGCAATTTCCGCTGCTCCGGCATACTTGTCCAGGCCGGCAAGCAACGCGTTGTCCACCAACGGATGGGCTTCCAGCTTCGCCTTAACAGCCTTGCTGAAATTTTCATTCAGCTTGACCAGGTCAAATACATCACAGATTTTCATCATGCCGATAAATTCATCCTGTGGCATGATTTCCCCGAACGTACCCTGGCGCTTTGCTTCCACGCGCTTGTCATACCAAGGCATAGGCAGCTCTGCCAGTTCATCGGGTGTCATATTACCGATATAAACCTGATTGGGCGGATAAGCTGCACACGCCTCATAGTCACGCAGGCCATGTACGATTTCTTTCAGGTAATCGGAATCAGGTTTTACTCTCTTTTCAGTAGTTTGGGTCGTACCATTATGAACAACCATGTCTGGCGTATGTGCCAGAAAGTAGCTCGCCCCTTTGAGTACGCTGTACATAGGAAACACCCTTTCATCTAAAGATTAAACGGGCGCTAAAAGATAAGGCCTACTATGTAATCCTCTCTCTTACCGCCCGCACATTCCTCCTGTCACTCGCGTGAAGTGATAGTGATACGGCTTATCTTAGCAATACATGGAAATAAAACTTATTAATCGGAATTGCCCGGAGCTTAGTCGCTCTTACTCCCGCCTAAAGAGGCGGGAGTTTTAGAGCGAATTAGCGGATAAAACCCTAGAACTTGCAGTATTGATCGCGAATGGATTTCATTTCATCAACAATGCTGTCGATATCCAGAACCATTTCCATCATACTGATTTGTTCTTCATATACCTGTGGGTCTACCTCGGCCTTCATTTCCGGCTCGCACATATGGTATACTCTCAGTCCCAACTGGACTCCCGCCAAAGGACCTGCAAAAGTGGGGTCGCCGGCTGTTACGGTTTCGGCTGCAAGACCTGCCGCCTCTCCCTCGGCTGCGCCGAGCAGGATTACGATGTTTTCCGCACCGTATTCCTCCGTGAATTCCTTAACCCGCTTTTGGTTTTCCAGGTCCATAGCGCCCGCAGCAGTTCAGACAAAGCATTCTGTTGATGAGAATACTACATCCGCGCCTGCGGTTTGCGCACAAAGTGCAATCGCGGGGCCGGGGATGCCGTCCCTGTCGCCGATAATAATGACTTTTTTGTCTTTCAGCAACATAGCCTGATTCCTCCTAATTTTAATTTTATTTAAACGGTCCCGGCGGTACCGCGACCGCTAAATAGCTTAATCGCTAACTAATTAAATGTATTTTTTAATCATTTGCTCCACATTGTCCGGGGTAGCATCTTCTTTCACCAATTCTTCCACTTTGGCGCCGCCTTTATAGATAGCGATAACCGGCAGGCCCATGATCTTTTGACTGATGGCCAGACGGCGGGCACCTGTGGTATTGAGTTTAGTAAATTTGATTTTATCCCCGTAGGTTTTTTCAAGGGCTTCAACGTGGGGCAGCAATGCCTGGCAAGGTACACAGCCATCGCCGAAAAAGTCTACCAGTACAGTGCCCTCTGCTTTAAGCACTTCGGTTTCAAATGTCTCTTTGTCAACAACTAACATAACAACACTCTCCCTTTTGTTGTATCGATATGCCGAACAATCGAGCAATCGAATCTTAGTGTTCTAAATATTTTTCCGCCATCATAGCGGCTATCGCCCCGTCTGCGGCGGCGGTTACAACCTGGCGCACATCTTTGACCCGGATGTCACCGGCGGCAAATACGCCGGGAACATTGGTTTCCATTCTTTCATTGGTCGGTATGTAACCATCCTTCAGCGTAATAGCTCCCTCGAATATGCTGGATTGAGGCAAAAAGCCGATAAAGCCGAACACCCCAAAGGTGCCATCCTCTGCCGGAGCCTGAATCTCTGTTTCCTCACCGGTTTTCAGATTCTTTATAACCATGGATTCAAGCAAGCCGTCGCCTTTTAATTGGGTGATGACAGTATCCCACATAAAATTGATTTTAGGATTTTTGAGCGCCTTCTCCTGAATGGATTTAGCAGCCCGCAGCTGATCACGGCGATGGACTATGGTTACTTTGCGACCAAATTTAGTCAGATACATAGCTTCTTCCACGGCAGTATCGCCGCCGCCGACCACATAAATATCCATGTCTTCAAAGAAGTTGCCGTCACAGGTGGCACAATAGGAAACGCCTTTACCGATGAGTCCTTTTTCGCCTTCGCAGCCAATGGGGCGAGGATATGCGCCGGTAGCAATAATTACACTGCGGCCATGGTATTCGCCTTTTTTGCCTTTAAGCACTTTGACATCACCGGAAAAGTCGACTGCGGTAATGGTATCCTGAGCGCGTTCTACACCGAACTTTTCGGTTTGGTGGGTCATGCGAGCAACTAAGGATACGCCGGATTCTTCTTCTATGCAACCGGGATAGTTTTCTACCTCGGAGGTGATAACAATCTGCCCGCCGTCTTTATCTTTTTCAATTAGGAGAGTCTTCAGCCGCGCCCGGCCGGCATACAGTCCTGCCGCAAGCCCTGCAGGACCGCCGCCGATAATGATAATGTCATAAGTTTGCATGATAGTTCACCCTCTTCTTTAATTTACAGCAGTACCCGCTCCTCACCCTGACGGACGGTAAATTTGTCCCTGTCCATTTTCTCAGCGTTATTAGGGTAATCGACTACAAATTAATACCTATCTGCTTATTGCCACGCCATTGAATGAATTTTTCCAAGTCACCATAAGAAATAGTAACAGTTTCAGTATTTATATTAGGATGAAATTTCAGGCGATTATATTTTTTTAGTTTTGCGTCAAGCACAACAATCACTTGCTGGTTGCCATCATTCAATAAGCCAAAAGGAGAAACCGCACCTCGCGATAATCCAAGATATTGTTCAAGCCGCTTTTCCGAAGCAAAACTTACCTGCTTTTCAGCCAGATGTTTCGCCAGAAGCTTCAGCTCAATCGTGGTTGAATGATCGGCAATGACAAGAAAATGCTTATCCCCTTTCGGGTTCCGAAGAAAAAGACTCTTGCACACAGCCCCCTCTTCGCCGCCAATATATTGCTCCCATTCTTCTACGGTATATACAGGCGGATGTTGATAAAGCTGGTATGAAATATTCAATTCATTAAATGCCTGAAACACTTTTTGGTCTTGTTCCATTACTGAAACTCCTTTTTAATCCATAATATTATCTTTGTGCTAATCACGACCGGCAATGTATTACAACAGCAACTGTTTTACAATGTCTGGGAGGTCTGAGCCTCCTTAGCATTGCTCACAGACAGTACCGCCAATTTCTCTATATCAGTATTTGCTACTCAAACTGAGTCGGTTCGGTAATGTCCGTAGTCAAGGCATCCAGCGCCTTTTTAACAAGTGTTTTTCTTAAAGCATGTTCCTCGCCCTTATCAAACTTTGGATTGCCCACCGGATAAGGAATTGCAACTGTCGGAACAATCCGGTTGGCACCGACTGATTCGCTAATGGTCGTAATGGTAGCCATATGAACAATCGGAATGCCATATCTTTCGATTTCTTTTACCATCGTTGCACCGCAACGTGTACAAGTGCCTCAGGTAGAGGTCAGGATTACACCATCCACTCCGGCAGCTTGTAATTCTGCACCGATTTCCGTGCCAAATTCCACTGATTTGCTTACGGCAGTGCCGGTGCCGGTGGTGGTATAAAACCAGTCGAAAACCTTGCCAATATATCCTTCGGCTTCATATTCTTTTAAAATATCCAAAGGAGCGACGCGGTCTGGAAACTCATTGGCATATACGGGGTCGTAGCCGCCATGGGTTGTATAATAGCAGGGAGCTTCCAGGGCATTACTTGCACTGACATCATACTTGCCCCATTTTTGGGCGCTGGCTGATTGGATTTTGTCCGGATTTCCCGCCGGAACAATACCGCCGGTGGTGCACAAGGCAATGGTGGCCTTGCTTAACTCTTTAATGGCTGCGGCAGGAGCCACTACATCAAAAACCGGCATCGGCATTTCGGTTTCAAACGGCTCACCCTTCAGCCGCGCTAAGAGCATTTCCACCGCCCGCTCAGAACCTCTTTTTTCCACAAAGAGAGTTTTTCTCATACCCCGGGCAATGTAACCTTCTGCTTCCGGTGAACCAATTTCAATCCCCTTTGCCAGCTTATAGGCGAGAGACGCCATTAAGGGCAATGCTTTACGCATGCCGCCGGCGTTATCGCTGGTACTTACCACATAGGCGACGGCTTTGCAGGTATCCACTCCGGGGTTTTCCACATACATGCCGGTGACTACCGGAATGGTCAGCTGCTCGGCAACTGCTTTGGAAATCTCTGCGCAGGCTACGCCGTACCGTCCGGCATTAAAGGCCGGACCGGCGACAAAAACATCCGGCGCAGCTTCTTTGACCATCTGCAAAATAGTTGCCATAGCGGCTTCCTTGCTCTCGTTGAAATAGTTATCACCGCAAATAATGGTGCCGGTAACTGTTCCTTCACCCTTGAGCAAGCCTTCAAAACCCATGGC
>NZ_BMBX01000033.1:0-32626 GCF_014634905.1 Sporomusa sp. GT1
ACGATGGTAAAAGAAATCGAAAGATATGGCATTCCGATTGTTCATATGGCTACCATTACGACCATTAGCGAATCAGTTGGTGCCAACCGGATTGTTCCGACAGTTGCAATTCCTTATCCGGTGGGCAATCCGAAGTTTGATAAGGGCGAGGAACATGCTTTAAGGAAAACACTTGTTAAAAAGGCGCTGGATGCCTTAACTACGGACATTACCGAACCGACTCAGTTTGAGTAAGCAAATATTTATATTTAAAAAGCTAGAATGGAATTCGAAAGGGGATAAAAGAATGGCAAACTTTGAAGAATTGTCAAAATATGTAATCGGCGGCAATGTTGCCAAAGTCAAACAGGTAACCCAGGCGCTGATAGATGAGGGCGTTTCGCCGCTGGATATCATCAATCAGGGGTTAATCGCAGGTATGAGTGTGGTGGGCTCCCGGTTTAAAAACGGGGAAATGTATGTGCCGGAAGTGCTGGTTGCCGCAAGATCCATGACTGCGGGGATTGATTTGGTAAAACCTTTGATTGCTGATCAGAACATGCCTTCGGCAGGCAAGGTCTTGCTGGGGACGGTAAAAGGCGACCTGCACGATATCGGTAAAAACCTGGTGGGCATGATGCTGGAAAGCAGAGGTTATACCGTTATTAATGCCGGCATGGATATTTCACCGGAAAAATTTGTGGAAGAGATTAGAAAGCACAACCCTGACGTTTTGGGAATGTGCGCCCTCTTAACCACAACCATGCTGCATATGAAAGACACAATCGAACTTTTGAAAGAAGAGGGCCTCAGAGATCAAATTCAGGTAATTGTAGGAGGGGCGCCGCTGTCCCAGGATTTCGCGGATGAGGCGGGTGCGGACGGATATGCGCCGGATGCGGCTTCTGCAGTAGATCTTTGCAACCGGCTCTTAGCATAAACTAAGTAGGTTTGAAGGGAGAGATAGAGAAGTGAAGACAAGAAGTCATTATACGCGGGCAAATTATGCGGTCAATCAGACCACCGTTTGGGAAATGCTGAGTGAAGATCAATGTGAAGAACTCTTCATGACGGCACTTGAGGTTTTAGAGCGTACCGGAGCAGAAATCAAAAATGAAGAAGCCCGTGGAATTTTTGAAAAAGCGGGTTGCTGGGTTGATGGCAGCCGGGTCAAAATTCCCTCCGCGCTGGCAGAGTGGGCGGTAAGAACTGCGCCTTCCCGGGTCACCATATGTGACCGCAATGGGAAAAGAGCCTTGAAACTAGAGACGACAAACACTTATTACGGACCGGGGCAAGGGAACACTTATGTGCTTGACCCCCTGACTGCTGAGCGGAGAAAACCGGTTAAGGCCGATGTTGCTAAAACCGGCATTGTTTGTGACGGATTAAAGAATGTGGATTTCGTTATGAATAACGGTCTGCCTTCAGACGTCAAAGAAAATACAGCAGAGGTTCATGCTTTTGAAGCCCTGGTCACCAATACGACCAAACCAATTATTCAAGCAATCCAAAGTGTGGAGCAAGCCCAGGCAATACTGGATATCGCTGCTGCCGTGGCCGGCAATGCCAAGGAATTTCAAAAGAATCCGTTTGCAGTTTTCCTGATTGAAACAGAAGGGGCTCTGATACACTCTGAGGCAACGCTTGCCAAGGTTTTGTTTGCAGCCAGAAACGGCGTTCCCTATATTTATGCAACCAAGCTTGTTGCCGGTGAAACAGCACCGGTTACTCCGGCCGGAGCCATTGTCGTAGCCTTAGCCGATGCGCTTGTCGGAATACTGCTGGGTCAATTGGTTCGCCAGGGAGCTCCGGTGATTGCCGGCGGTTTCTTTACCATCAAACATCAAGAAACCGGCATACTGCCCTTTGGCGCGCCGGAAATCAGCCTGATGGGAACAGGTATGGCAAATGCTCTGCGTTATCTTAGAATTCCCAGCTTTGGTTTTGCCGGTGCAACCGACGCCAAAGCAAGTGATGCGCAAATGGGCATGGAAGCGGCATTTTCCATTCTGCATGCCGGTTTGAGCGGAACAAGCCTGATTCACGGCTGCGGTCAGTTGGAATATGGTCTGACAGGTTCTTTGGAGCTGCTGGTCATGGGCGACGAAGTCATGGGAATGACGCGCAGAATGATGAAGGGCGTCGAGGTCAACGAAGAACGACTGGCACGCGGCGTAATTGATTTCGTACAGCCGGGAGGACATTACCTGGGTGAAGAGCATACGTTAAAATATTTCCGTTCGGAATTTTGGTGGCCTACGGTTCTGAACCGAACCAGGATTGCCGACTGGGAAGCCAATGGGGCAAAGAGCTTAGGACAGCGGGTTAAAGAAAAGACGCAAAATATAATCAATACCCACCAGTCGGCACAACTTCCTGCAGAAGTCCTGGGCAAAATCCAGACAATCTTAGACAAAGCGGATAGAAGATAAGAATTTGATGAGTGTTGAAAGGAGAGTTTGAAGTTGACAATTAGAGCTAATTTTAAAGCGCATGCAAGTGCCAAGATGAATATATTGTCAGAAGACCAGTGCTACGAATTGGTTATGGCCGCAACAGAAGCCATGTGGCGCACCGGGACAGATTTTCATGACAAAGAGTCACTGGAAATATTGAAAAAAGCAGGCTGCTGGGTTGAAGGCAAAAGGGTCCGGATACCAGCGCATATTACCGAGCGGTGCCTCAGAACCTGTCAGAAACACGTAGTACTCTGCAATAGCCGGACGGGAGCACGCGAACTGTTCATCGAAGGCAATAATGCCTACTTTGGTTCAGGCCCCTGCACCCCGTTTACCCGCAACCCCTTCACCAACGAAAGACACCGTGCAACCAGACAGTCGGTAGGCTGGGCGACCAAGGTTCTTGATGCCCTGCCCAATATTGATTATGCTATGTCGCTGGGGATTGTCCAGGACGTGCCGCTGCTAGTCTCTGACCGCCATGAGTTTGAGCAGCAGATTTTGCATACCGATAAGCCGATTATTACTGTTTGTAATGACAAATGGGGCCAGGAAGACGTCATTAAAATGGCTGAGATTATTGCCGGCGGCGAGGAGGAATTAAGAAAGAACCCCTTTATCTGCTTGTATGCCGAACCCATCTCGCCGGGTGTGCACTGCAAGGAAGCCGCGCAAAAGCTGGTCATGGGGGCCAAGAAGGCTTTACCGACCATCTATACTCCCTGCATTATGGCCGGCGGCACGGCACCTGCGACTATGGCAGGGGTTATGGTTCAGGGATTGTGCGAGAGCCTGAGCGGTATGGTTTTGAGTCAGTGTACCCGTGAAGGAGCCCCTTTCATCATGGGTGGAGTATATACGGTGCTGGATATGGGTACAACCATCTTTTCCTATGGGGCACCGGAACTGCACCTGCTCTTAGCCGGGTTAGCTGATGTGGCTCATTATCTGAATATTCCGATGTTCGGTACGGCAGGCTGCACAGACTCGTGCATTATTGATGAACAGGCCGGAATCGAGGCGGCTCTGTCCATCGCTATGACCAATATGTCAGGAGCTAACCTCAATCATGATACCGGTTACTCGGAATACGGGACGACTTCAAATCTTGACCTTGTTGTAATCGCCGATGAAGTGCTGGGTATGGCCAGAAGATTAACCGCCGGTATACGGGTAGATCAGGAAACGTTGGCGCTGGAGGTTATTGAGAAGGTTGGTCCGGGGGGCAGTTTTGCCGATGAAGACCATACTGCCGAACATATAGAGGAGAACTATATGCCGCGTCTGGTCAACCGTGCTGCCCGCAGCATTTGGGAAAGTGCCGGCGGAAAACCTCTGACCCAGGTAGCCAATGAGAAAGTCCGTGATATTATTAATTATCATGAGCCTATTCCTCTGCCGAAGGATATGGCCGCCAAGATCAGAGATATTGTAGAAAACGCTGTCGGACATATGCCGGGTGAAGACGATTAGTAAACCTGTTTTACCGAAACTTTAATCCCGGGGTTCAGGCAGAGCAGCGGCTCTGCCTGAGCTAATGCCGCTGCTGGAAGCGGGAGTTCTGACACAAGCAATTAGAGAAAAGAGGAACCGATATGTCACTGGTATTGGGAATCGATACTGGGGGAACGTATACCGATGGCGTGGTTGTGGAGCGTAAGAGCAAACAGATATTAACAAAAGCCAAAGCCTTGACGACCCGTGAAGATCTGTCTATTGGCATTCGCAATTGTATTGCCAATTTGGACTTTGAGGATTTTAAGAACATCAGTGCGGTTTCGCTGTCAACCACGCTGGCAACCAATGCCATTGTCGAGGGCCGCGGTTGCGAAGTGGGTCTGTTGATGATTGGCTGCAATCCAATTGATTCCCTTCCGGTAAAACATTACTATGTTTTACCGGGAGGCCACAACCTCAAAGGGCGTCCCAATGCAGAACTGGACCTGGCGAAAACCCGCCAGGCTATTTGCGAACTGAAAGGCAAAGTCGATGCTGTAGCTATTTCAGGCTATCTTAGCGTAAGGAATCCGGAGCACGAAATTGCTGTAATGAGGCTGGTAACCGAAATTTTGGATTTGCCGGTGGTCTGCGCCCACCAGCTAACGACTTCTTTAGGTTTCCATGAAAGAACCGTTACGGCAGCTCTCAACGCCCGTTTAATTCCGATCATTACCGAACTGATTGAATCGGTAAAAAAGGTGCTTGACGAAAGAGGGATAGACGCGCCCATCATGGTGGTTAAGGGAGACGGGTGTATGATGGGGGAAGCGCTGGCTCGTGAAAAGCCTATTGAGACCATTCTTTCGGGACCGGCTTCCAGCATCATCGGCGGAACTTTTCTTACCCAGTGTGACAACGCCCTGGTGCTCGACATGGGAGGCACTACGACCGATATTGCAATTTTGCAAAACGGCGTGCCTAAAATTAACCAGGAAGGGGCAACCGTAGGCGGCTGGCTTACCCGTGTGCAGGCCGCGCAAATATATACCTATGGTCTGGGCGGCGACAGCTATATCCAGGTTAGCAGAGACGGTGCAATTCAGGTAGGACCTCAAAGGGTATGGCCGTTATGTGTGATTGGCTATCAATATCCTTATTTGATTGATGAACTGAAACTAAATTTTGACAAGACCTACGATCTTATGTTTGCGCAAGCAACAGATTGTTTCATGTTCCTTAAGCGCTTTACCGCCGAAGTCTTGAGCGATCAGGAAAAAGAAGTGGTGAAAATCCTCCAGGCCGGCCCGCACAGCTTACATTATTTAACCCAAAGGATGGATATTGATCCTAACCTGCTGAATTTACAGCATCTTGTTGACTTAGGCATACTGGCCAGGGTATCGCTGACGCCTACAGATATTCTGCATGCCAGAGGCATCTATGATCAATGGAGTCGGGAAGCCGCGAAACTCGGGGTGGAGATCTTAGCAACCCGGACGAAAGAGAGCTCTGAGGAGTTTATCCGGCGGGCATCGGAACAAATAGTCAATGATCTGTGCATTACCTGTCTGCAGAGTCTTGTCGGCTGTGAAGGGCAAAGCATGAAAATAAAAAGCACCCCCCATATCATGTATTTTATGCAAAAAGCCTTATCACCTGAGCAAGATCAAAGCTTTGACTGTTCCTTTACCATCAATATGCCGGTTATTGGTATCGGAGCTCCGGTCCGGGCTTGGCTGCCGGCGATGGCTGAAAAAATGAATACCGGTTTGATTATTCCGGAGCATGCGGAAGTAGCCAATGCCGTGGGAGCTGCAACCGGTAAGATCATGGAAACTGTCAAAGTATTGATTAAGCCCGGAGAAAAGGACGGGACCTATTTGCTGCATGCCTCCTGGGAGTGCAAGCTGTTTGAAAATTTGGCAGCCGCCGTGCTTTATGCTATGGCCAAAGCCAAAGAGCAGGCTGCACTGGCTGCAAGTAAAGCCGGGGCAAAAGAATTTGAGTTGGTGGTAAACCATCAGGATAAATATGCACAATCCGGAATGAAAGAAAAAGATCTCTACATTGAATCACTTATCGAAATAACTGCCGTAGAACGTCCCGAATGGGAAAGGCAAGAAATAAAAGAAAAATTTTTTGTGGATTGCATCTAAATCTAAAAAGGAGTCAAAGAAGTCACTAGACTTTCCGGGGAGGCGTATTAACTTTGCAAGACTCTGCTTTTTGGGGTTCTGTTATTGTTTTCCTGCTCACCTATGTCCTGATTATCTGGGATAAACTGCCTAGAATGGTGGTTGCCATGGGCGGCGGCATCGTCATGCTGCTCCTGGGTTTTTTAACCCAGGAAACGGCGCTTAAAGATGACATTGACTTTAACACCATCGGACTATTAACCGGAATGATGATTTTGGTGACCATTATCCGCCGGACAGGCGTATTTGAGGCACTGGCCATTTGGTCTGCCAGCATCACGCGCGGCGAGCCGCTGCGGCTATTGGCGCTGCTTTCCTTCATCACCGCCATAGTATCAGCCTTTCTGGACAATGTTACCACCGTACTCTTAATTGTGCCGGTAACACTGACCCTGACCAAGATGCTGCAGGTTAATCCGGTGCCGTTCTTAATTTCCGAAATTGTTGCTTCCAATATTGGCGGCACAGCTACCTTAATCGGCGATCCGCCCAATATCATGATCGGCAGTGCAACAGGACTTGATTTCAATTCGTTTATAATTAACCTGGCTCCCATCAGTATTATTATTTTGGCAGTAACAATTGCCCTGTTATTGCTCATTTACCGCAAAGATTTGCAAATTGATGAAAAAAACCGGGAAGCCATCCTGCAGCTTAATTGTAAAGAAGAAATCAGAGATTGGCAGCTATTAAAAAAATCACTGGCTGTGCTTGCGCTTACCATTGTTGCTTTCGTTTTGCACGGATACCTCCAGTTGGAATCGGCGACCATTGCCCTGTCAGGCGCTGTCCTGCTCATGCTGGTCAGCCGGGCAGCACCGGAAGAGGTCTTAACAGAGGTGGAATGGCCGACTATCTTTTTCTTCGTCGGACTGTTTGTTTTGGTAGGCGGTTTAAAAGCTACCGGTGTAATTGGTGAATTAGCCCAGTGGAGCCTCGGTGTAACCAAGGGAGATTTGCAGCAAACCTCGGTGCTGGTACTGTGGGTTTCGGCCATTGCCTCGGCTTTTATTGACAACATTCCGTTTGTTGCCACTATGATTCCCATGCTGCAGGAAATGGGGCAGCTATCAGGCATGAACATGGAACCTCTGTGGTGGTCGCTGGCACTGGGAGCCTGTCTTGGCGGCAACGGTACGCTGATTGGCGCTTCCGCCAATGTCATTGTCGCCGGTATTGCCGAGAAGAACGGCGTTAGACTTTACTTTATCCAGTATTTAAAAATTGCTTTTCCTTTAATGATAATTTCCATAATTTTCTGTCATATGTATGTGATATTGCGGTATTTTTGATTATATAGGAGGCAAATATGAATAAAGAAAAGAGTTTCTTTAGTAAAATTGATCTGCCTATTTTTTCAATTTCATTAGTCCTTATGGTGCTGTTTGTTGGCTTAACAATGCTTCAGCCGAAAGCGGCGGGGGAAGTTTTCAGTGCAGTACAAAATTTCATTACCGTCAATTTCGGTTGGACTTACTTATGGGGAGTAACCTTTATTCTGGCCTTCTCTTTGGGGTTAGCGTTTAGCAAATTCGGCAATATTACCCTGGGCAAGGATGGCGATAAGCCGGAGTACAGCACCTGGAGCTGGTTTGCCATGCTTTTTTCCAGCGGTATGGGTATTGGCCTGGTGTTTTGGGGAGTCGCTGAACCGATGTCATTTTATGCTAAGCCTCCCTACGGGGAACCTTCCAGTATTCAATCTGCTCAAATTGCTATGCGCTATACCTTTTTCCATTGGGGTTTGCACCCCTGGAGTGTTTTTGCCCTTGTAGGCATGGCCATGGCTTATTTTCAGTTCCGCAAAGGCTTGCCTGCATTAGTCAGTTCCACTCTTTATCCGTTAATTGGGGAACAGGGTGCTAAGGGGTGGCTTGGCAAGTTTGTCGACATCTTAGCTCTGTTTGTAACCATCTTTGGGGTTGCTACCTCTTTAGGATTGGGGGCTATGCAGATTACTGCCGGTTTAAATTATGCCTATGGTATTTCTGCAAGTATGATGGTTACTATTATTATTATCATCGTGATGACTGCTTTATATATAGCAGCTGCAGTAAGCGGAATTGAACGCGGCATTAAGTTCTTCAGCGATCTGAATATGGTACTGGTCGTGTTAATTTTAGCTACCCTGGTAGTCGCCGGACCAACCCTGTATATTTTAAACGGGCTTACCGAAACCAGCGGGGCTTACATGCAGAATATTGTTCAAATGAGTTTTTGGGCAGATACCTTCAATACAAATCCTGGCTGGATAGGCGGCTGGACCATTTTTTATTGGGCATGGTGGGTATCCTGGGGCCCGTTTGTCGGTTCATTTATTGCCCGTATTTCAAAGGGCAGGACGATAAAAGAGTTTGTCTTAGGCGTGCTTGTCGCTCCTACTGTTATGAGCTTTCTATGGCTGTCAGTCATGGGGTATAGTGCGCTGTATGTTGATGTTGTCCAGCATGGTGAGATTGCGGCCACAGTGGCAAAAGACGTGTCTGCAGCCATTTTTGCCATGTTCCAGCATTATCCCCTTGCGAGTATATTAACCTTCATGACGGTATTAGTCATAGCAACTTTCTTTATCACCTCGGCTAATGCGGCAACCTTTGTTATGGCGATGCTCACTTCAGGCGGGGATTTAAACCCTCGTGCCGGGCTGAAGATTGTTTGGGGCTTGAGTTCAAGTGTCGCGGCAATCGCCCTGCTGATAGCCGGAGGTCTAGGAGCGCTTCAGACTGCCGCCATTGCCGCCGCTTTTCCGTTTGTGTTCGTCATGCTTGCAATGGCCGCATCACTTGTAAAGGCTTTTACCCGGGAAGTTGATAAAGACAGGGTTGAACCTCAGGTTAATAATTATAATACAAATACAACCATAACATAAATAATATCCTATGCAGGATATTGAGGCAGATACTGGTTATGCTGGTCACGTATTGCAGCATATAAAGCTTTTTCCGAAAGGTATAAGATAACACGGCTTGCGTTGCGTCCTAAGATGCAACGCAAGCCGTGTTTATTTTAGGATATTTGAACAACGCAGATTTATTGACCTTGCTGTGAAAAATGAAATAATAAGCTATTCTGTGAAAAAACGTGATATCTTTTCTTTTTTATATCGATTCTGTATAAAATGGCGAAATTTGATGTATTTTAATATTGTCAAAAAATTGTTTAAATAGTATTATAGTAATGTCGATTGTCGACAAACGACTTATCGACAATCGACATTACATGGAAGCAGAGAGGTACTGGTGTGCCTACCGGTCTTCAAAACCGTGTTGCGGCCGAGCAGCCGTGGGTGGGTTCGATTCCCATATGCTTCCGCCACTAAAAAAACGTTATAGCAACAAACAGAAAAGCGGAGAAGCAAATAAGTATATTTAACGGTAGCGGCACCAGTCGCAGCCGTTTAAATAAAATTACACGAGGAGGAATCAGGTAATGTTGCTGAAAGACAGAAAAGTCATTATTGTCGGCGACAGGGACGGTATTCCCGGACCAGCGATTGCGTTATGTGCGCAAACCGCAGGCGCGGATGTAGTATTCTCATCAACAGAATGCTTTGTCTGAACTGCTGCGGGCGCTATGGACCTGGAAAACCAAAAGCGGGTTAAAGAATTTACGGAGGAATACGGTGCAGAAAATATCGTAATCCTGCTCGGCGCAGCCGAGGGCGAGTCTGCCGGACTTGCTGCAGAAACCGTAACTGCTGGTGACCCTACTTTTGCAGGTCCTTTGGCGGGAGTCCAGTTGGGACTGAGAGTATACCACATATGTGAGCCGGAAGTGAAGGCCGAGGTAGACCCTGGAGTATATGAAGAACAAATCAGTATGATGGAAATGGTGCTGGACATTGACAGCATTGTGGACGAAATGAAATCCATTCGCGATCAGTACTGCAAATTCTAGGGTTGAGAAAGGGGAAAGATATTTATGTCAAATGGCCAAGGCTCACAAAAAAACGTTGTTTTGTACGTTTCTGCCGCTATTGCTCTGTTATTTGTTGTTTTTAGTATAGTTATGCCTGTCCAGATGGGTAAAGCAACCGGTGCCGTGATGTCGTTTTTAACCGGTAATTTCGGTTGGCTGTATCTCCTGTCGGTGTTTGTGTTTATGATTACCCTGTATGGTATTGCCTTTAGCAGTTATGGCAGTATCAAGCTTGGCAAGGATGATGATAAACCTGAATTTACCAATTTCCAGTGGTTTACCATGCTCTTTGGCAGCGGGATGGGGATTGGCATGGTTTTCTGGTCGGTTGCCGAACCCATGGTGCATTATATGTCGCCGCCGGTTGGAGAGGGCGGAACTCCGGCAGCCATGTACTTAGCCATGCGGATTGCATTTAATGATTTTGGTATCCATGTCTGGATTATTTATGCGATTTGCGGTTTGGCGCTTGCTTACTTCCAGTTCCGGAAAGGGTTGCCATGCCTGATCAGTTCGGTTTTCTATCCGATCCTTGGTGATCGCATTCACGGACCTATCGGTAAGACTATTGATATAATTACGGTATTTGCTACCATATTTGGCATATCTACCAGCTTAGGCTTAGGTGCTAATCAGATTGCCAGCGGGATGCAATACATCTGGGGCATTCCGTCATCGCCGTTGATGATTGCCATCGTTATCGCGGTAATGACTGTGATTTTTACCCTTGCTACTGCCTCTGGATTACATAAGGCTATGCAATTGGTTGCCGATATTAAGATTTGGCTTTCGATTGCTTTCATGGCGTTTATCTTCTTGTTCGGCGGTACTGTTTTCCAATTGGATCTGTTTACCCATACACTTGGTGAATATCTGCAGAGCTTCATCGGGCAGACACTGTGGATGGGCAATAAGGAATGGGTTGAAGCCTGGCCGGTATTCTATCGGGCTTGGTATATTGCGTGGGCGGCGTTTGTCGGACAATTCATCGCCCGTGTTTCTCAGGGTCGTACTATTCGTGAATTTGTTTTTGCTGTAACCTTGCTTCCGGCCGGTTTTTGTCTCATCTGGCTGGGAATATACGGCGGCGCGGCATTCCATCTTGATGGAATGACAGGTGGTGCCATTCAGGCAGCGGTTAAAGCAGACTTAACAACCTCGCTGTTTGTTACTCTCAAACAGTTACCGTTTTATGCGCTTACTGCTCCGTTATCCATTGTGTTGATTGTAGCCTCCTTTGCCGGTGCGGCCAACTCTGCAGCTTATGTGCTGGGGATGCTGACAAGCGGCGGGGAAATGAACCCCAGTTCAAAATTATGTTCCTTCTGGGGGATTACCCTGGGTGCTGTTACCATCATGCTGGTTCTGGTCGGTGGTATTGCAGCCATTAAATCATTGCAGACAGCTTCTATCGCGGGAGCTTTCCCGTTCATGCTGATTATGCTGGGTATGTGCTACTGTATCTACAAAGCTCTTTCAGAAGAGAAGGTTTAGAATTGAAACCATTAGCGGAAAAGAGCCGGCTTATTTGCGCCGGGCTTTTCCGCCCATGGTTTACTCTAGGGCTGTTTGTTGAGGTGTAGATGGATAGTATTGTAATTGGAACAGCCGGTCATATTGATCACGGAAAAACTTCATTGGTAAAGGCTTTGACCGGCTTTGACGCCGATACGCTGGCAGAGGAAAAACGGCGGGGCATTACCATCAATCTGGGTTTTGCCTATTGCAGTCTGCCTTGTGGGAGAACAGCAGGATTTGTTGATGTACCGGGTCATGAACGGTTTGTTAAGAATATGCTGGCCGGTGCGAGCGGCATTGATATCGCTATGGTGGTCGTCGCCGCCAGCGAGGGAATTATGCCGCAAACCCGGGAACATATTCATATTCTGCAGTATCTTGGTATCGAACAGGCCATTGTTGTTCTCACAAAAATTGGTATGGTCGACGACGACTTCCGGGAACTGGTGGTGGAGGATACCAAAGAGTATCTGGCGACTACCGCATTAGCGCATGCACCTGTGGTACAGGTGGATTCGATTACCGGACAAGGTATCCCCGAGTTACTAGCTTTGTTGAATGATATGGCGGCAGGCGTGCGGCGGGAAGCTGTTTCCATGCCTGCCCGGCTGCCGGTGGACCGGGTATTTTCCATCAAAGGATTCGGAACTGTTGTTACCGGTACGCTGAATGAAGGGTCAATCAGCTTGAATGACGAGTTGGCGATTTATCCCGAGGGGCTGCCGGTTAAGGTAAGAGGGATTCAAATTCACGAGCAGGCCGTGACAGAAGCCCGCGCCGGACAGCGAACCGCTCTTAATCTGAGCGGCGTATCGGTGGAAGAAGTCCGCCGGGGCTGTGTGGTTGCCAAGCCGGGCTCGGTACAAGCCACCAGCGTCCTGGACGTATACCTTTCCGTCGCTGCCGATGCCAGTCAGCCGCTCAAACGCCTGGAGCAGCTCAAGCTTTACCTGGGAGCTGACGAAGTAATAGCCAAAGTAGTCCTCATGGGCTGCAAAGAAATCTATCCCGGCGAAGAATGCTATGCCAAGCTCCTGACTGAATCCCCCGTGATTGCCCGTAAAGCCGACCGGTTTGTACTGCGAAGCCTGTCGCCGGTTCAGACCATTGGCGGCGGCAGGGTAGTTGATCCGGCTGGCAAGCGGTCCGGTTATACTGATGAACAGGCTCTGCATATTATGCAAATCAAGGATCAAGGCGCTCCGCAACAGGTCTTGGAAGTATTTGCAAGGGAGAATTTGTTTGGTGATAAAGAAGCTATTGCTTCTGCCGCCAACATCGAAGCTGCGGAAAAATACTTTGAGATACTGTTGGAAGAAGGCCGGATACTGTTATTTGAGAACCGGGTTGCTCATATTGAGTCGCTCAAGGCTTTGCTGGAAAAAACGCTGCACATTTTGGAGCCTTATCATACCCAATATCCTCTGCGGACCGGCATGGCTAAGGCTGAATTACAGGCACGGTTAGAAATGACAAGCCGTCCCCGGGAGTTTGAATGGCTGTTGGGATGGATGAAAGAGACAGAGGCAATTGGGCAAAGCGGTTTGATGCTCTATAAAGCCGGTTTCACACCGGTATTTTCCAAAAAACTGGGTGCTATTCGCGATGAAATGCTTGCCGCCGTGCGGCAGGCCGGTTATTCGCCGCTTACCGTCAATGAACTTGCCGGCAGTGACAAAGACAGGCAAGCTGTTCTGGAAGCTTTGCTGCAATCCGATTTCCTGGCCGTAGACGGACAGGTTATTATACTCAAAGAACTGTATGTACAGGCCAAGGAAACGGCTGTCCGGCTGAACCGGACAGAAGGTGCCATCCGGCTCGCCGATTTCCGTGACAGCCTGGGAACCAGCAGAAAATATGCGCTCTTACTTCTGGAGAAAATGGACAGGGACAAATTCACCGTCCGCCAGGGCGAAGAGCGGGTATTAATATAAATAGTAGTAGGGGGACGAAGAAACATGCAAATATATGACGTTATCATCATCGGCGGCGGTCCCGCAGGACTTGCTGCAGGCCTGTATGCCGGCCGTGCGCGGATGAAGACACTCCTGATCGAAAAAGATAAAGACGGCGGCCAAATCGTAATTACCTCCGAGGTAGAAAACTATCCCGGCTGCATGGAAGAAGAATCCGGCGTATCCTTAGTAGCCCGCATGACTCACCAAACCGAAAAGTTCGGTGTGGAACGCGCCCAGGATGCCATTACCGCCGTTGATTTCTCCGGTGATGTCAAAGTGCTGAAAGGCAAAAAAGGCGAATACCATGCCCGCAGCGTCATTATCGCTACCGGCGCATTCCCACGCCCCATTGGCTGCGAAGGCGAAAAAGAACTCATCGGCAAAGGTGTTTCCTATTGCGCCACCTGTGACGGCAACTTCTTTGAAGACATGGACATCTATGTAGTTGGCGGCGGCGACACGGCTGTAGAAGAAGCCATGTACCTGACCAAATTCGGCCGCAAAGTAACCATCGTCCATCGCCGGGACCAACTGCGGGCTGCTAAATCCATTCAGGAAAAAGCCCTCAAAAATCCTAAAATCAACTTCCTGTGGGACACCGTTATCACCAAATTGAAAGGTGACGGCCTGCTCGAATCCATGGTCATAAAGAATCTGAAAACCGGCGAGGAAACAGAAATTCACGCCCCCGAAGAAGACGGCACCTTTGGTGTATTCGGCTTCATCGGCTTCCTGCCGCAGTCCAGCATCTTTGAAGGAGCTATCAACCTGGAAGACGGCTACATCCCTACCAATGAGCGCATGGAAACCAACATCCCCGGCGTATTTGCCGCCGGCGACATCCGCGTCAAAGATATCCGTCAGGTAGTTACTGCTGCCGCCGACGGAGCCATAGCCGCCATGATGGCGGAAAAATACCTGGAACACTAAAACCGGACATCCGGTAACACACAAAAGGAGAGTGCTGATATGTTAATAGTTGACAAAGAAACCTTTGAACCTGAAGTACTGAAAGCTGAGGGAACCGTACTGGTAGACTTCTACGGCGACGGCTGCGTGCCTTGCCAGGCCCTGCTGCCCCATATCGAAGCCCTGGAAAAAACCTATGGAGATAAAATCAAATTCACCAAACTCAACACCACAGGTGCCCGCCGCTTAGCTATCGGCCAGAAAATCATGGGCCTGCCGGTTATCGCCATCTACCAAGGCGGCGTAAAAGTTGAAGAACTGGTAAAAGAAGACGCTACCCCGGACAACGTGGAGCAAATGATTAAAAAATATCTCTAATCTTGGCTGTTTAGCTATTTAACGGCAGCGGCTCCGGCCGCTGGCGTTTAAATAAAAAAAAATTAGGAGGAATCAGGCTATGTTGCTGAAAGACAAAAAAGTCATAATTGTCGGCGACAGGGATGGCATCCCGGGTCCTGCGATAGCGTTGTGTGCGCAAACCGCAGGTGCGGATGTAGTATTCTCATCAACAGAATGCTTTGTCTGAACTGCTGCGGGCGCTATGGACCTGGAAAACCAAAAGCGGGTTAAAGAATTTACGGAGGAATACGGTGCAGAAAACATCGTAATCCTGCTCGGCGCAGCCGAGGGCGAGTCTGCCGGACTGGCAGCCGAAACCGTAACTGCTGGCGACCCTACTTTTGCAGGTCCTTTGGCGGGAGTCCAGTTGGGACTGAAAGTATACCATATATGCGAGCCGGAAGTGAAGGCCGAGGTAGATCCACAGGTGTATGAAGAACAGATCAGTATGATGGAAATGGTGCTTGACATTGACAGCATTGTTGATGAAATGAAATCCATTCGCGATCAATACTGCAAGTTCTAGTTTTTATCCTGAGACAAACACTCTCTAATTCTCCTGTTTTTTACAAGTGGGAATTAAGAGCAGCTAAGTCTTTGGAAGTTGGGCGACTGATCTTTTGACAGGATTAAGAAACCTGTCTGAAGTTAAGTCTGCTTTATTTGTCCTACAGAATTTACTAAAAAATTCTGGGACATAAAAACGACTAAGGATTTTACCGTCGTCCTGACGGATTTGGCGCAAGCCAAGTCTTTCTTGAGAGAGAAGCCGGATGGTGCGGGCGGTAAAAGAGAGGATTACTTACATAGTAGGCCTTATCTTTTGGCGCCCGTTTAATCTTTAGACGAAAGGGTGTTTCCTATGTACAGCGTACTCAAAGGGGCAGGCTATTTTCTGGCACATACGCCAGACATGGTAATTCATAATGGCACGACCCAGACTACCGAAAAGAGAATAAAACCGGATTCCGACTACCTGAAAGACATCGTAAACGGCATGCGCGACTATGAAGCGTGTGTAGCGTATCCGCCCAATCAGGTATATATCGGTAACATGACACCGGACGAACTGGCTGCCATCCCTGCGCCTTGGCATGACAAGCGCGCAGAAGGCGCCAAACGTCAGGGTGCGTTCGGGGAAATCATGCCCCAGGATGAATTCGTCGGCCTGATGAAAATCTGCGACGTCTTTGATCTGGTCAAGCTCAATGAGAGTGTTAGCCAATCCATCAAAGCCAAGCTGGAAGCTCATCCGCTGATCGACAACAGCCTGCTGACCGGTTTGGACAAAGCCGCAGCCGCAGGAGAAATCACCGACCTGATCAAAAACGCCGGCGCGGAAGCCATTCATCTGAACGGCGAAGTGGTTGGCTGCGTCAAAGCCGCCCATGACATTGACGACTCGCTGTCAGCTCATGTCATCTTTGAAAACCTGGTTTCCAAAGCCTCTTGCGTAGCTTCGCTCCTGCAGCTCATTCACCAGACCGGTGTAGACAAAGCAGCCATCGACTATGTCATCGAGTGCTCCGAAGAAGCCTGCGGTGATATGAACCAACGCGGCGGCGGCAACTTTGCCAAAGCGGCAGCCGAAATGGCCGGCTTCGTCAATGCCACCGGCAGTGACGTGCGCGGTTTCTGCGCCGGTCCTACCCATGCCCTGGTACAGGCAGCCTCCCTGGTGAAAGCCGGCGTCTTCAAAAACGTCGTAGTAGCCGCAGGCGGCTCCACCGCCAAACTGGGCATGAACGGCAAAGACCACCTGAAAAAAGGACTGCCCATTTTAGAAGACTGCGTGGCCGGCTTTGCCGTGCTCATCTCGGAAAATGACGGCATCAACCCGGAACTCAACACCGACATCCTGGGCCGTCACACCGTAGGCACCGGTTCCTCGCCGCAAAACGTAATCTCTTCCTTAACGTTTACCCCGCTGGAAAAGGCAGGCTTAAAGCTGACCGATGTAGACAAATACTCGGTAGAAATGCAAAACCCTGACATCACCAAACCGGCCGGAGCAGGCAATGTGCCTGAAGCCAACTACAAAATGATTGGCGCCTTAGCGGCCATGAAAGGCCAAATCCAAAAAAGCGAACTGGGCTCCTTTGTTGAAAAGCACGGCATGACCGGCTGGGCCCCTACCCAAGGGCATATTCCCTCCGGCGTTCCGTACCTGGGCTTTGCCCAACGGGAAATCCTGGCAGGCTCCATCGAGCGGGCCATGTTTGTCGGCAAAGGCAGTCTGTTCTTAGGACGTATGACCAACCTGTTTGACGGAATCTCCTTTGTACTGCAGAAAAACAGCGGTGCGAGTCAGGAATCCGGCGTAACAGAAGCCCGGGTGCAGCAGCTGATCGCCGCATCCCTGCGGGAGTTTGCCGGACATCTGGCCGGAAAGTTGGAGGGGTAGCGCTATGGCGGATAAACAAATCAACCGCATAATTGCCGACACCTTCCTCAAGCTTGCCGACTCCCTGGAAACCGGCGCCCAGGCGCCGCGGGCCGTCATCGCCCTCACCGCCATGGGCAGTGAACATGGCGAAGCCGAGCTGTACCAGGCGGCTGCCATGGCAGCCAGGCAGGGCATCAAAGTTAAAGTCATCGGTACTCAGCCGGCTACCTGCCCTGGTGTGGAAACCGTGCTCATTTCCTCAGAAGAAGAAAGCCATAAAGCGCTGGAAACCCTCTTAGACAGCGGCGAAGCCCAAGGCGGCGTAACCATGCACTACCCTTTCCCCATCGGTGTCTCCACCGTAGGCCGTGTCATTACCCCGGCCAAGGGCAAGACTATGTACATTGCCACCACCACCGGCACCAGCGCCCTTGACCGGGTAGAAGGACTTGTGCGCAATGCCCTGTATGGGATTGCGACAGCCAAAGCCTGCGGTGTGGCTGAACCGACAGTGGGCCTGCTCAATATTGACGGAGCGCGCCAGGCGGAAATCCAGCTGCAAAAACTGCAAAACAGCGGCTATCCCATCCGGTTTGCCACCTCAGGGCGAAGCGACGGCGGCGCTATTATGCGGGGCAACGACCTCCTCATGGGTTCCTGCGACGTGATGGTCGCCGACTCCCTGACCGGCAACATCCTAATGAAGATGTTCTCCTCCTACAGCACCGGCGGCAGCTACGAATCGGTCGGCTACGGCTACGGACCGGGCATGGGCGAAAACATTGACAAGCTCATCCTCATCGTATCCCGTGCGTCCGGTGCGCCGGTAGTCAAAGGCGCCATAGAATTTGCCGCCGAACTGGTTCGCGGCGACTATAAGAGCGTATTTGCGGCAGAACTCAAAGCAGCCAAACAAGCCGGGCTGGATGCCCTCTTTGCCGGCTGCCGGGCCCAAAAACAAGCCGGAGAAGCCACCGAAGCGGTGGTTCAGCCGCCAAAAGAAGTAGTGACGGCGGAAATTCACGGCATTGAAATTTTGGACTTAGAAGATGCCGTACAGGCCTTATGGAAAGAAAAGATCTATGCCGAAAGCGGTATGGGTTGTACCGGACCGGTAGTTCTGCTGGCAGAAGCAAGAGTAGAACAGGCCAGAAGTATCTTGATTGCCAAAGGCTATATCGGCGAGTAACAACCACTTGTACAGGGAGGCCCTTCCATGACGAAGCAGCAGCGCCTGCGTACCTTACCTAAGATGGATGACCTGTTGCAGGTCATTGAAAACCAAGCCGGCGACCTGCCGCGCAGCCTGATTAAGTCGGTCATCCAGGATGAACTGGCCTGCTATCGCCAGCGCCTGCTGACCGGAGCTGCCGACCGCTGCGACCAGGAAGAACTGCTTGCCGGAATCCGGCTGGAACTGGGGCGCCAGTCACAGCCCCACCTGCGGGGTGTCATCAATGCCACCGGCGTCATCCTCCACACCAATCTGGGCCGGGCCAGGCTGTCGGACGAATGCCAAGCCATGCTGGCCGGTGTAGGCTGCAAGTATTCCAATCTGGAATACGATCTGGCTGACGGCAGCCGGGGCTCACGCTATCAGCATGTGGAAGACTTGCTCATTCGCCTGACAGGTGCCGAAGCCGCCCTGGTTGTGAATAACAACGCGGCAGCCGTGTATCTTGTGCTGGATTCCATTACCAAAGGCCGTGAAGTGGTAGTCTCGCGGGGGGAGTTAGTAGAAATCGGCGGTTCCTTTCGTGTCCCCAACATTATGGCCGCAAGCGGCTGCAAGCTGGTGGAGGTGGGGACCACCAACAAAACGCACCCTGCCGACTATGAGGCTGCCATTTCCGAACAAACCGGCGCTTTGCTTAAGGTACATACCAGCAATTACAAGATTATCGGCTTTACCGCCGAGGTGGAAATGCGGGAACTGGCGCAAATCGCCCGGAAGCATCAACTGCCGTCTATCTATGATTTGGGCAGTGGTCTGATGGTGGATTTAACACCATATGGAATACCCGGCGAGACAACGGTGGCGCAGTGTGTCAGCCAAGGGGCGGATTTGGTCTGCTTCAGTGGCGACAAGCTGCTGGGTGGTCCGCAGGCAGGCATTATTGTCGGCAAGTCAGCCTACATTACTGCCATGAAGAAAAACCATCTGCTGCGGGCCTTGCGCATTGACAAGCTGACACTTACAGCGCTGGAGGCTACCTTGCGCCAGTATCTCGACCCGGCCAAAGCCGTGCAGTCCATCCCGACCTTGCGGATGATTGCCGAACCGGCGGCCGCAGTCCGGGATAAAGCGGAGCGGCTGGCAGATTTACTTGCCAGAACCGGCTGCAACTGCAGCGTAGTGAAAAGCGCGGCCTGTGTGGGAGGCGGTTCCCTGCCGGCAGTGGAACTGGAATCGTATGCGGTCGCCGTTCATCTGGAAGAGTTGTCACCCAACAGGCTGGAAAGCAAGCTGCGGGAACATTGTGTTCCTATTATTGCGAGGATAACGGACGATTGTCTGCAACTGGATTTGCGTACAGTCGAGCCGGAAGAATTTGCCGATATCGTTCTTTGTGTGAAACAGATTATCAGTGATCTTCGGATAGAATTATAATACGAAAGGACTGTTGAAATGAAACTGGATATTGTGAATTTTCATGTTCGGGACATACAGTTCGGCGCTAAAACAGAATACGTCGACGGAATCCTGACAGTCAATAAAGAAGAAGCCCTGGCAGTAGTGCGGGAAGACAGCCACATCACCGAGGCTGAGCTGCACATCGTAAAGCCTGGCGACGAAGTTCGCCTGGTGCCGGTAAAAGAAGCAATTGAGCCTCGTCACCGTGTTGGCGGCGGTCCGGTGTTCCCCGGCGTAACCGGCAAACTGGTACAAGCCGGCAACGGCACTACCCACGCTCTCAAGGATATGAGTGTTCTGGTAGTGGGCAAGCATTGGGGCGGTTTCCAGGACGGCTTGATTGACATGGGTGGGGAAGGCGCTAAGTACACCCTGTTCTCAGAGCTGAAAAATCTGGTACTGGTAGCCGATACCGATGAAACCTTCGAACACAAAGAGCAGCAAAAGAAAAACCGTGCGCTGCGTTGGGCCGGTATGCGCCTGGCAGAATACCTGGGTGCATGCACCAAGGACTTGGCACCGGTAGAGACTGAAGTCTATGAGCTTCCAGCTATCACCAAGCGCGACAGCGCCGTGAGCAAGCTGCCCAGTGTTGTCTTAGTACTGCAGCCACAGTCTCAGATGGAAGAAATGGGCTACAATGACCTCAACTACGGTTGGGACTGCAATCACATGCTGCCCACCTTTATGCATCCTAACGAAGTGCTGGATGGAGCCATGATTTCCGGTTCTTTCATGCCTTGCTCCTCGAAATGGTCCACTTATGATTTCCAAAACTTCCCGATGATCAAAAGACTGTATCAAGAGCATGGCAAGACCCTGAACTTCCTGGGAGTGATCATGTCCAACCTCAACGTGGCACTGGATCAGAAAGAACGCTCTGCCTTGTTTGTCGCTCAAATGGCAAAAAGCATAGGCGCAGACAGCGCGATTGTGGTTGAGGAAGGCTACGGCAACCCGGATGCTGACTTCACTGCTTGCATTGTTGCCCTGGAGAAAGCCGGTGTTAAGACCGTAGGTCTGACCAATGAGTGCACCGGACGGGATGGAGCAAGCCAGCCGCTGGTGTCTATGGACGAGATAGCTGATGCTATTGTTTCCTGCGGTAACGTATCCAGCCTGATTAAGCTGCCACCGATGAAAGTGGTATTGGGAGAACTGGAATCCCTTGCACGGGACGGTCTTTCCGGCGGTTGGAGCAATGACGAGATATTAGGACCTTCGGTGAAACCTGACGGCTCTATTATCATGGAAAATAACGCTATGTTCTGCGGTGACCGGGTTGCTGGCTGGTCCACCAAGACCATGAAGGAATTTTAAGGAGGGAACAGTGTGAAAACAATCCTGTATCTTAACCAGTTCTTTGGGCAGATTGGCGGCGAGGAGCTTGCCGATCATGAGCCGGAGATCCGCGAAGGTGTTGTAGGACCTGCTATGGCACTTAATGCCGCGCTGGGTGCTGACATTGAAGTTACTCATACGATTATCTGCGGTGACAATTTTATCGGTTCCAACACCGAAGAAGCGATAAAGCGCATTCTGGGTTTCCTGGAAGACAAAGAGTTTGACATATTCTTTGCCGGTCCTGCTTTCCGTGCCGGACGTTATGGCGCAGCCTGCGGTCATATCTGCTCTGCTGTACAGAAAAAATTCGGCGTTCCGGCTATTACTTCGATGAACGACGAAAACCCTGGCGTGGAAATGTACAGAAAAGAAATGTACATCTTCAAGGGTGGCGCCAGTGCTGCTGCCATGAAAAAAGATGTAACCGCAATGGCTAACTTTGCCAAAAAACTGCTGGCTAAAGAACCTTTGGGTTCGGCTGATGAAGAAGGCTACTTTGGCCGTGGCGTCCGTGAGCAGGTTTGGTTGAACCCGCCTGTGGCCGCTGCTGACCGGGTAATCGACATGCTGTTGAAAAAAGTAAACGGCCAGCCGTACCAGTCAGAACTGCCTATTCCCAAATCTGAGCGCGCTCCGATTGCACCTGCAATTTCACCTGAGAAGCTGGCAACCATGAAAGTGGCGCTGGTTACTTCCGGTGGTATTGTGCCTGTCGGCAATCCTGACCGCATCCAATCCGCTTCTGCCACCAAGTGGGGCAAGTATGATGTCGAGAACCTGGACGATTTGAAAAAAGGCGAATTTATGACCATCCATGCCGGCTTTGACCCTGCTGCCGCCAACAATGACCCTGACGTTATTGTGCCGCTGGATGTACTGCAGGAATATGCCAAAGAAGGAAAAATCGGCGGCGTATACAAGTTTTTTTATTCCACAGTCGGTACCGGCACCACGCAAGCTGAAGCCGCCCGGATGGGTAGAGAAATCGCACAGGAGCTGATCAGTGATGGCGTACAAGCTGCTATCCTGACCTCCACCTGAGGCACCTGCACACGTTGCGGTGCAACGATGACCAGAGAAATCGAACGGGCAGGGATTACCATCGTTCAGATGGCAAACCTGATTCCTGTAGCGAAAACCGTGGGCGTGAACCGTCTGGTTCCGACCATCTCCATTCCGTATCCGCTTGGCAATCCGTCCACTCCGAAGGAAGAGCAGCATAAGCTGCGCCGCCACCGCGTAGGCGTTGCCCTGGATGCTTTAACTACCCCGATTGAAGAGCCAACACTCTTTGAAGTAAAAATCTAATTGATTGTCCTTACACTCCGCCGGCAGCAATACCGGCGGAGTGTGTGGCATACAGGCAAAATATGTTCAGTATAATTACTTAGTCAAGCAATACCAAACAGGAAGCGGCTGCTTTGTGGCAGCGCTTGAGCAGAGTTTTACGGGGAGGTAGCAAAGATGGAAATGAAACAATTGGAAGCGTTTGTCGCAGTGGTTCAATATAACAGCTTTTCCAAGGCAGCTGACATGATTTATTTGTCTCAGCCGACCATTAGCGCCCACATCAGCTCTCTGGAGAATGAGATCGGGGCGCAGCTGTTGATACGCTCGACTAAGGCGGTTTATCCAACCCAGACAGGCAAAGAGTTGTTTCACCGGGCTAAAAGCATCCTTGCCCTGCGTGATGAGGCTATCAGCAGTGTCAGTAGGATTGACCGGGAAATGATTGGAGAAATCAGCATCTTAGCCTCTACCGTGCCTGCTCAGTTCCTGCTGCCGGAAATCATTACCGCCTTTCAAAAACAGTATCCCCGAATTGTGTTTCATATTCACCAGGCGGACAGCCAGCAAGTCGTGGAAGGGCTTTTGGGCTACAAGTATGATTTTGGTATAGTGGGCACCAGCGTCAATTCCCGTTGTTTGCTGACAGTTCCTTTCTATCATGACACACTGGTATTGATTACCCCCAAAGCGATGCCGGTCAACAAAGGGGCAATGTATCGCGACCTGCCGGCGTTTTTACGGCAGCAGCCTTTTGTGATGCGCGGGGACGGCTCCGGCACCCGTGTGGAAATGGAACAACTGTTGCATAAGCAAGGCATTTCTGTCCAGAATCTGAATATTGTGGCCTATTTTCATGACACCCAGAGCATTTTATCGGCTGTGTCCCAGGGAATGGGAATATCCTTTGTTTCCAAAGTTGCGGCAGCTGCCTATGAAAAAACCGGACAAATCAAGGTATATGACCTTGGGCAGCAGGCGTTCGCGCGGCAATTTCATCTTGTTTTTAAAAAAGAAGTGGTGTTATCGCCGGTTCAAAGGGTTTTTGTCGCATATCTGGAAAATTATTTTACTGGCAACATTACTGTATATTCCGAGCAAAGAGATTGCCGCTGAAGCAATACCACTGGGTAATATGCAGCGATAACGGAGTACCCGGAGAAAACTTTCATTTTATCCGATGACTAACTCGCTCTAAGACTCCCACCTCTCCAGGTGGGAGTATACCCCTACGGGCACAGGCGAGCGACTAAGTCCTTGGATAAGGGCGACTAACCTTCAGATGGGGTTAAAACCCCACCTGAAGCTAAGTCTACTTTATTTTGATATGATTGTTGGGATAAAATTGGTATGCCAAAGAAAGGGTGAGTTGACAAGCATGTGTTGTTCAAAAGTAACAAAAGACCAGGCAGTAGAAATTATAAAAAGATACGAGCAAGTATTAGCCATTATTAATAAATACGGAAAGGCTAAGGAGCAGCTGTTATCTATTTTGCTTGATATTCAGGCAACTTCGGGAGAAAACTATGTAGCTGAAGAATGGGCGGAAGTTGTCGCCTGTCAATTAGATTTGCCAATTAGCAAAGTTCATGATGTATTAACCTTTTATGCTATGTTCAGCATTGAACCGCGCGGCCGGTATGTCATTGAAATCTGCAAAAGCACACCCTGTCATGTAACCAAAGCCGATGCCGTTGTCGCCATGTTTGAAGCAGAATTAGGCATTAAGCTCGGCGAGACTACTCCTGACAATGAATTTACCCTGCTGCACACCAGCTGTGTGGGTGCCTGCGATATTGGTCCGGTAGCCAAGATCGGCGAAGAAGTCTATGGCAATCTGACCGCAGCCAAGGTAGCCGAAATTGTGACAAGTTACCGGGAGGCGAAAGCATGTCAAAAATAAATAAACTGATTTCCGGCAATTGCGGTGTCATTTGCCCTGATTGTACTGAAGATTATGTAAAAGCCGGCGGCTATCAAGGCCTCAAAAAAGCCTTTACCATGAAACCGGAAGATATTATCGGCGAAGTAAAAAAGGCCAAGCTCTTAGGACGCGGCGGCGCCGCCTATCCGGCCGGTTCCAAATGGGAACAGCTGCTGGAAATTCCCGAGTTTCCCAAATACATTGTCATTAATGCCGACGAAGGGGAACCAGGTACCTTTAAGGATAAAATCCTCTTAGGCCATGACCCGCTACGGGTAATTGAAGGCATGACTATTGCCGGTTATGTTTTCAACTCCCACGACGGCTACATTTATATTCGCGGCGAATACCGCGCCATTCAAAAGGTATTCCAAAGTGCTATCGACAATGCGGTGAAAGCCGGGTATCTGGGCAAAAACATCCTGGGTACGGGTTTTGAATTCAACATTCACATTATGACCGGTGCCGGTGCTTATGTCTGTGGCGAAAACTCGGCGCTCTTAAATTCCATTGAAGGCAAGGCCGGACGCCCGCGGATCAAACCGCCCCATCTGGCGGAAGTCGGCCTGTTCCTGCTGCCTACCCTGGTAAACAATGTGGAGTCCATTGCCAATATCCCGACCATTGTATTAGAGGGCGGCGACAAGTATTTAAGCTACGGCACCAAAGACAGCGGCGGCACCAAGCTCATCTGTCTGTCCGGTAATGTTGTTAACCGTGGTGTATACGAGATTCCGTTCGGCGTAAGCCTGCGGGATGCCATTTATGATCCTCAGCTGGGCGGTGGCATTCCTAACGGGAAAAAACTAAAATTCTTCCACCTGGGCGGTCAGTCCGGACCGATTGGCGGTGAAGCCCAGCTTGATACCCCATATTGCTATAAGGCGCTCAGAAACGCCGGATTAAGTGTTGGTTCCGGCGCCATTGTAGTTATGGATGAAGACGTGTGCGTGATTGATTATCTTAAAGGTGTAACCGAATTCTTCATCCATGAATCCTGTGGCAAATGTACCCCTTGCCGCGAAGGCAACAAACAAATTTATGCCATTCTCTGCAAAATCGCCGCAGGGGAAGCTATGCAGGACGATCTTGTTATTCTCAAGCGCTTAATCGATACCATGACCATCGCTTCCTTCTGCGGTTTGGGCCAATCGGCAGCTGTGGCCCTCAATACCTGCTGGAAACTCTTCAAAACCGAATTTGAAGATCATCTGCACAAGAAATGTCCGGCGCAAGTTTGTTTTACTGAACAGGAAAGAGGTGAGTAGTGTGGGTCATCATGCTTCAGATCCCAATAAAATCGTAAACATTACCATTGACGGGGTACCGGTATCGTGTCCTGAAACTACACTTATTCTGGATGCTGCCAAAATGGCGGGAATTGACATTCCGGTACTATGTTACCATCCTGACCTCAAAGTACGCGCTACCTGCCGTCTTTGTGTAGTTGAACTTAAGGGACAGAAAAAACTTAAAACTGCGTGCAGCAATGAAGTCTGGGATGGGGCTGAGTTTATTACCAACAGCCCGGCGGTACGGCAGGCCAGAAAAGATGTGCTGGAACTTATCCTGGCCGAACACCCGCAGGATTGTTTGCAATGTGTCAGAAACACCAACTGTGAACTCCAGCAATTGGCGCGGGATTTTGGTGTCAGCAAGCCGCTGTTTGCCAACCAGCCAAAACAAATTCCTATCGAAGATTCCAACGGGGTTATTGTCCGGGACATGGCTAAGTGTGTAAAATGCGGCCGTTGTGTGGAAATGTGCCAGGAGGTCCAGACCGTCGGTGCCATCAATACTGCACAACGTTCGGTGGAATACGAAGTCACGACTGCTTTCGACCGGCCGCTGCAGGACAGCACTTGCATATATTGTGGACAATGCATTGCGGTCTGCCCGGTAGGCGCTTTGTATGAAAAAGATGACACGGAAAAAGTCTGGCAGGCGCTTGGCGACAGTGATAAGCATGTAATCGTGCAGGTAGCTCCGGCCGTTCGTGTCGCTTTGGGTGAAGAATTCGGTTTAGAACCAGGCAGCATTACGACCGGCAAAATGGTAGCCGCCTTGCGCCGTCTGGGGTTTGACAAAGTGTTTGACACCGACTTTGCCGCCGACGTAACTATCATGGAGGAAGGTAATGAACTGTTAGAGCGCATGAGCCATGGCGGTACCTTGCCGCTCATTACCTCCTGCAGCCCCGGTTGGATCAACTTTGTGGAGACTTTCTATCCGGACTTGCTGGACAATGTTTCCACCTGTAAATCGCCGCAGCAAATGTTTGGGGCCTTAGCCAAGAGCTATTACCCCGAAAAAGCAGGTATCGACGCCGCTAAGATCGTATCGGTGTCAATTATGCCCTGCACAGCGAAAAAATATGAAAGTGCCCGCCTGGAAATGAATAGCAGCGGGTACCGTGATGTGGATATTGTTTTGACTACCCGTGAGCTGGCCAGAATGGTTAAACAAGCTGGTTTTGACTTTAACAAATTAAGCAATGCCGAGTTTGATGCCCCGCTTGGTATCTCTACCGGCGCTGCTGTCATCTTCGGCACTTCCGGCGGTGTTATGGAAGCGGCTCTCCGTACCGTCTACGAAGTAGTCACAGGCAAGGAACTGGCCAATGTCGATTTCGAAGGCGTGCGCGGTTTCACCGGCGTCAAGGAAGCGGAGGTTGACCTGGATGGCAAAAAGGTTAAAGTGGCCATTGCCAACGGCCTGAAAAATGCCCGGGTTATTTTAGACAAAATCCGCGCCGGCGAATGTGATTACCAGTTTGTTGAAATCATGTGCTGCCCTGGTGGCTGCATCGGCGGCGGCGGTCAGCCCTGGGGCACCACCCAGGCTACCAAGGAAGCCCGGATGGCCGGACTGTACCAGGCCGACCGCGAGCTGTCCATCAGGCAGTCGCATAAAAATCCGGCGGTGAAGGCCCTGTATGATGAGTTCCTGGGTAAACCGTTAAGCCACAAATCCCACGAACTGCTGCATACTCATTATCATCCCCGCCATAAGCAGATAAGCAGAGAACCAGGTTATTAGGAGCAAAGCGACGCGAGAACCTGCGTGAATCGCTTAGTTCCGAGCAGAGCGAGGAACTTCCTTATAGAAAGTTGTACTCAATAAGGACGGCTAGTTATACAGCCGTCCTTATTGCTAAATAAAAGGAGAAAATCTTATAATTTAGAGGTGAAAAGCCTGTGAAGAGTATACGGACTTTTTTTATCCTTATCATTACCGGCATTACTCTGCTGGTATTCAGTGTTCAGACCTATATTTCGTCAACACAAGTCAAAGAGTATGCGGTAACCCAACAAGAAGAAAAATTATTGTCTCAGGCTCTGCAAGAAGCAACATCACTATATATTCCGATCAAAGAGATTTCCGATGAGGCAATAACCCTGGGCAATATGATTACAACCATGCCGGAGTACCAAGAAGAGATTGTCCTTAGTTATATTAAGAAAAGCGTGCAGAAAAGCAAGGCCTTTGCCGGTGCCGGCATGGCGTTTGAACCGTACGCCTATCAGCCGGATGTGAAAAATCATTTCCCGTACACGATGAAGGACAAAAACGGTATACCGGTTTTAACGTGGGAATACAGTGTAGTGGATTATCACGCTAAAGCGTGGTATAAATTAGGTATCGGCTCGCAAAAGGCAATTGATTATTCAGAGCCGTATGTGGACCAAAGTGACCCTAATCTGATCTGGGTAACCTGCGTTCATCCGATAGAAAAAAACGGTAAGCGTATTGGTGTGGCGGAAGCAGATTTCACTCTGGACATTTTTAAGCAGCAACTGACAGATATTCGTGTGGGACAGAACGGTTATGCCTTCGCGCTTACCCGGACCGGTATGGTTATTGGCAATTATACCGGCAGTAAAACCGAACAGACTCAAGACTTATCAGTAAAGCTCACAGAGGTATCGGACAAGGATTGGCGGGTGCTGGGTGAAGCGGCGCTGCAAGCGAAGCAAGTGGGAATCATGCAGGTAAAAGATAATTACATTGTATACTCGCCGGTAGGCGATACCGGAATGACCCTGCTGTTGGTTTATCCGGCGGAGGAAGTCTTTGCCGGCTTGAACAGCCTGATGTATTCTAACCTTATATTGGTGATAGTCTCCATTCTCTTGTTTGTATTCACGTTATCCTATTTTGTCAACCGGCGCATTGTCAACCCCATACAAAAGTTATCTGAAACCGCTAATCGGGTGGCCGCAGGCGATCTTAGCGACATCGGGGAAACCCCGGCGGGCAAAGATGAGATCGGTCAATTGGCAATGGCCTTTGCCACTATGTCCGGCAACTTGCGCAGCCTGATGCTGCAGGTCATGCAATCTTCAGAGCAGCTGGCCTCTTCGTCGGAAGAACTGACGGCAAGTGCCGAGCAGTCGGCGCAAGGCGCAACCCAAACGGCCATGAGCATTACGGCGGTGGCCGCCGGTACCGAGCGGCAAACCGGAGCCGTTAACCAAGCCGCTGCTGTTGTTGATCGCATTGCACACGAGATCAACCAGGTTGCCGACAATGTCGGCATAGTTGAGCTGACTTCCGGGAAAGCGGCAGGTGCCGCCCAAGAAGGAGGCGAGGCGGTCGAAGCAGCAGTACGGCAAATGGTTACTATTGAGACCAAAGTGACCCATACCGCGCAAATTGTAGTTAAGCTGGGAGAACGCTCCAAAGAAATCGGCCAGATTGTCGATACCATTGCCGGTATTGCCAGTCAGACCAACCTCTTAGCCCTCAACGCCGCCATTGAGGCTGCCCGTGCCGGTGAACAGGGGCGCGGCTTTGCGGTAGTGGCCGAAGAAGTGCGCAAACTGGCTGAACAGTCTCAGGAAGCCGCCAAACAGATTGCCGGACTAATTGGCGAAATCCAGAGTGAGACTACCAGTGCAGTTATGGCCATGGATGAAGGCACGCGCGAGGTAAAGCTCGGGGCGGAAGTTGTCAATAATGCAGGTCGTGCCTTTGCCGAGATAGTGACACTGTTTGATCAGGTATCAGACCAGGTGAGCAAAATTACCAATACGGTGCAGCGTGTTGCCGTTGGCAGCCAGGATATAGTTGCGGCCGTAAAAGAAATTGATGAAATAAACAAAGATACTGCCAGTCAAACCCAGACGGTTTCAGCGGTTACGGAGGAGCAGGCAGCCTCCATGGAAGAAATCGCTGCCGCCAGTGAGGCTTTGGCCCAAATGGCGGAAACCTTGACTGGGGCTGTAAGCAGGTTCAAATTGTAGTTGGTCCCTTTGAAGTAAAAAACTAATTGATTGTCATTGTGCTCCGCCGGTATCAAGCCGGCGGAGCACGTGGCATATCGGGCAAAAAAGATATGCATATTTGAACAACTCTCCCATTCATGTTAAAATAAGCTAGCTATTGTGATAAAAAAACGACATAGACATAATAGGGTTAGAAATTTTCAGAAAATATAAAATTATTTTCTTGGTGCTCATGGGAGGGGTATTATTTTGAAGAAGGATGGCCCGGACATACTTAAACTTAAGGCAATTCAAGATTATATCCAACAGGTAGCAGATGCATTTTCAGTTGTACTTAATTACGAAGTCGCTATTGTAGATGTGTACTTAGAGGTCTTAGTGGGGACTGGAAAGTATCGAGATCAAATTGGCGTTGTTTATGATTTAGGAACAGTAAACTATCAAATGCGCTATACACCAAAAAGTTTTTTTGTTATCGATCCGCCAAACTGTAAACTGTGTCAAAATTGTAAGTTGTTGAAGACCTGTAAGGTGTTGGCAGGCTTATTTTACCCGATAAAATTGGGAGATAAATTATTAGGCTCGATCTCATTATATGCTTTCGATGAAACGCAAAAAGAAAACATGTTAAAAGACTTTGTTAAACTTAAACTGTTTTTACAGCACCTGGTAGAATTAATTTCGGGAAAACTTAATGAACGGGTACTATATGAACAATCGAAAAAAGCGGCTGAGCAATTCGACACCTTGATTAATTCTGTGCGTGAAGGCATTGTGGCGGTTGATTATCAGGGAAAAATAACTCATGTCAACCGATCGGCCACCGAGCTTCTGATGGTACCGGCTAACCTTATCAATGGACGCATGCTGGAAGAAGTTTTTTCAGGGATTTCTCTAGGGGTACTCATGAAAATGATTAGACCATATATGGAACAAGATATATTTTATAAACATGGTCAAAAAACATTACATTTTATGAGCACAGCCACCGAAATAGAGTATGGCGGCTATATTAGTGGTTTTGTTCTTTCTCTTCGTTCCATCAAGGAAATGCGTAAATTAGCCGGGCGTTTTATCCGGGAGGAGCGCAAGTATACCTTTGATGGTATTCTTAGCCAAAATACGGAAATTGCTGATATTAAAAAGAAAATGTGCACAGTGGCGAAAACCGATTCAACCGTCCTGATAACAGGTGAAAGCGGGACTGGTAAGGAACTTTTCGCCCATGCCATTCATCATGAAAGTCTGCGGCAGGAAGGGCCTTTTATTGTCGTAAATTGCGGGGCCATTCCGGAGAACCTGCTTGAAAGTGAGTTGTTTGGCTATGAAGAAGGCGCATTCACCGGGGCGCGGCGTACCGGGAAGCCAGGAAAGTTTGAATTGGCTGATGGCGGAACTATATTCCTTGATGAGATCGGGGATATGCCCTTGCAACTGCAAGTCAAACTATTGCGGGTGCTGCAGGAACGGATGATTGAACGAATAGGGGGGACTAAGCCATTACCTGTCGATGTCCGGGTTATTGCTGCCACTAATAAGAACTTGGAAGAAATGATAAACACTAACCAATTTCGCAGCGATCTATATTATCGTTTGAGTGTTATACCTTTCCATATTCCGCCTTTGCGGGAAAGAATGGAGGACTTGGAGCTGCTCATTCACTGTTTCATCCAAAAATTCAATTTGATTTTTGGAAAGCAGGTTAAAGGTTATACCCATGAGGCATTGGCGAAAATGCATGAGTACCCCTGGCCGGGTAATGTTCGGGAATTAGAGAATGCCATTGAGTATTCAACTAATGTTTGCCCTAATGCATTCATTGACGCCAATTATCTGCCGAATCGAATTAGTAAGCATGGCCCTGCTTCCCAATTGCTCCAACCTCACCGAATCAGTGAGCATAGCACTGCTTCACAACTGTCTCAACCGCAGGATAGTATTCAATCAATCGTGGATATGGAGAAAAATGCTATTATAGAAGCCCTAAAAAAGTTTGGCACAAGTAACCAAGCCAAAGAAAATATAGCAAAGTCTTTGGGGATGGGCCGTTCCACCCTTTATCGAAAAATTAAAAAAATGGGTATAGAGGCAGAATTAATGGAATGAACAATGCATGACTATTAGTTCGCTACAAGGTATGAGTAAGGGCTTGCCTAATGAAGGCAGGTTCTTTTTTTATTCTAAGATGAGATATTTAAATTAAATATCAAAATGGGACTTAATTTTCACAATCATCGTCCCAAGATGGGACAGAATTTTAAGTTTTAAATTCATAAAACACAAACACCAACCAAAGCATATCCAGAGTATTTGGTACAGAATTGAGTACTCCTAAAATGCAGACACAAATTAACAATTTTTATTATATATATCATTATTTTCAAAAAAAAGAGTGTCTTGCATAAAGTTGGCGCAAAAGTTGCGTTAACTTTATTATTGTATTTTTAAAATATAATGAAGGTTGTTTAAGTAAAATGATATTTTTCTGAGTTATGTATATCGAGTTATTTTATGCATATGCCAAAAATGAGGTTTGAAATACTGATATAAATTAGTAATAGTCCTAAAATAGGACAAAATTTCGTAGTTTTGCATACATAAAACACAAATACCAACCAAAACACACATCCATAGTACTTGGTACAAAGATTGCATTACCTTTAAATACAGGCGTTAAATGGCTAAATTTTTTATATGTAGCAAAATTTTTCAAAAAAGAGTTTTGATACATGAATTTGGCACAAAATTTGCAATAGTATAACTATACAACCTTTGTTGAGTATTTTCAGTTAGTTGCAGGAGCAGCAGGCATGGTAAGGACGTTAGAATTTCGGAATAAGAATAGGGGTGAATGTTTTGAAATTGGAAATTGGCCGGATTCATATTAAGGACATTCAATTAAGTAATGAGACTTTTGTAAAAGATGGCGTGTTGCGTGTTGATGAGGAAGGATTAATTAACTTTTTAAAGCAAGACGAAAGAATTAAAGATATCAGGCTTGATGTAGCCAAGCCAGGTGAAAAAGTAAGAATCATCCCGGTAAA
>NZ_BMBX01000034.1:0-32296 GCF_014634905.1 Sporomusa sp. GT1
CATATCACTTTTAGAGTTATTATCCCATACCCATTTTTAAGATTCTATCCACTTTCTTGTTAGACGGTTACAATTAAAAAGCAAAAAGATCATCCATGGAACCAATATAAACTATATAGAGAGCATAATGTTGTACAATTACAGAGAAAATTAATGAGTAATCTTGATGATAGTGAATATTATGAAGTAGGGCTCGAACATATAGCGGAAAGCCTAAATGATCTAAAATATTTGAGCAATAACTTAAAATCATGTGAATCTTTTTTGAAGATAATAAACTATACTTTTAGGAATGCCATTAATATCTTAATTCTCATGGGAAAATGTAATCATGATCTAGTTAGGCCAATAGAGTTTAGATGTAGTACAGGTGTTGCTTCACACAATCCAGTGTATGATCCACTTACTGATAGTCATGAAGAATTGAGAATGTTAATTTTAAATTGTGAAAAATGTAAAAACATGCCATCCACAGATGCACTGTTTCCCAACTCTTCAATATGCTTTGAATTAGAAACGGAGTACTTCCGAAGAAAACAAAATGAAGATAAAATCTCTCTCATAGAATGTATTGGAAGAGAGGTTGCAATAAGAAATAATTATGTGGAAAACCGAGAAATGGCTCAAAAAAACAAACAAAGATTTAACAGCAAGAGAGTAGTTTTTAAGAGCAGAGGTAAAGAACCTATATATCTATCAATTGATTTTGAAAGTGGTGGATTTGAGGTTTTTGATCATAAGTTGGAGCATTTGGGCCAATTTTCTTTTGGTGGAGAAAAGATCAAAGAGGCCGACAGCATTAACCACCAGTTGATTGAATAATAACTGTTAAGTAAATTTCTTTTCATTAAATCGTGTAGCCAGAGTGAGCATATTAATAGCTGAATTTGTAACAAACTTTTGACAAAAGGTTTGACCAGATATCAGTTAAGTGACCTATTCAAAAAGATAAGGGCTGATTGATTAGTTGCTAATGCAGTGACGGTAGAGATGGTACAGAAGCGGATGGATGAGTTTAAAGCGTTATGTTTTAAGGCTATTAATCCCAATGAACAGAATCGAGCATTTAAGCTATTGGTCGAAAAAATAGTTTATGACAGAGACGATAATGGTTTAAGGTTGGAAGTAATGTAAAAATAATTGCAAAATGTAATATATTGAGAAACTCCTGCTAAATTTGTATTAATTTGGCGGGAGTTTTGGTTTTTATGCTAAATTTATAATTTGTAAAGTAAATAAAAACCGGTTTAGAGACACGGGACGGTGGTTCCTGTCCTGATTTAAATTGATAAGACCCACCGTCCGAAACCACTGATAAAGTCGCCTTTATCCACAAAAATCACCTATGAACCCGCACTTTACCGTTGGTATTTTTGAAAAAGCAATACTTTTTCAGCAGTTTCCCCACCGTCCTCTAGTCTTATTTCACCCTGGAAAAGCACCCCTGCGACCGCTTATTGAAGTCGCAAGGGTGCTTTGGGGCAAGATTATTCAGGTTTTATTTAATCAAATAATATCTTTTCCAGATTGGCGATAGCATCTTTGATATACTTATATGCATCTTCAACATTATTGAAGCCGTAGTATTCATAACGTTCGATTATATCGCCAATACTCTCTCCTTGCAAATCATTCCCTAAAAAGAAATCGATGCTTTCTTTTACCTTAGGGTCATTATTCGATATTGCATATTTATGACCCAGAGCAAAATTTATAGGGCTTTTCCAGTCAGATTTTGTCAAATTATCGTTCGCTTTTACTCCGAAGTCTGTATAATGACAATTAAGATATTTCCTAAGTAACCCTTCTAATTGATTTGCATAATTTAGCACTGTGTTTTCTTTACTCATAGCACTTCACCTCATTTTTTTAAATTTTTACATATTTTAATATAAAGTGCACCCCGTTGTCAATACATAGAGGCGGGAACAGTGATTCGGTCTTGATTTGAATGATAGCAATTTTGGACTTTATTACCAGCATTATGTTTATGCTGGTTTTTTTGTTTTACTTGACTTACCACAACATTCCAATTACAATAAAAACAACATCTAACAAATAATAACTATCCATTATATAACGTATGTAAAACCCAACCTAAGCAAATCCTAAATGGTAGCAATAAAATGAGGTGATTTAAGTGACGGTTAAGCACGTTAACCACCTGGCCAATGAAAAGAGTCCGTACCTATTACAGCACGCACACAACCCGATAGACTGGTATCCGTGGGGTGAAGCGGCGTTTGCGAAGGCGAGAGAAGAAGACAAGCCGATATTTTTTAGTTGTGGCTATAGTACGTGCCACTGGTGCCATGTCATGGAACGGGAATCTTTCGAAGATGATGACGTTGCAGCGTTGTTAAATAACTATTTTGTTGCCGTCAAGGTTGACCGGGAAGAGCGGCCTGATGTTGACCATATTTATATGGCGGTGTGCCAGGCTGTGACCGGGCAGGGTGGCTGGCCGCTGACTATTGTGATGACACCTGATAAGAAGCCGTTTTTTGCCGGGACGTACTTGCCTAAGCATGCCAAATGGGGCAGGCCTGGGATTATGGAAGTCTTGTCAATGCTGAAGGAACAGTGGGATCAAAACCGGGATAGGATTGAGGAAATTGGCGAAAAGCTGGCGCAATCCCTGAAACAGCCAGCGCTTAAGCCGGAGGCGGGGCAATTATCGCAAGCAACCCTGGAGCGTGCCTTTTCCCAACTGTTAAATGACTTTGACCCTAATCATGGCGGATTTGGGACTGCGCCTAAGTTCCCCACACCTCACAACTTATTGTTTCTGATGCGCTATTGGCGGAGAACTGGCGATAAGAAGGCCATTGCCATGGTAATCAAGACATTGGATGCGATGAGCCGCGGGGGGATTTATGATCATCTGGGCTATGGTTTTGCCCGCTACTCAACAGATACCAAATGGCTGGCGCCGCATTTTGAGAAAATGCTGTATGATAATGCCCTTTTATGTTACGCCTATGTTGAGGCTTATCAATGCACAGACGATCCGGATTTTGCCCGTATTGCCGGGGAAATAATTTCCTATGTGCTGCGGGATATGACGAGTCCGGGTGGCGCGTTTTATTCGGCTGAAGACGCAGATTCAGAAGGGGTAGAAGGTAAGTTTTACATATGGTCGCGGCAGGAACTGCTGGAACTCTTGGGGCCGGAACTTGGGGAATTGTTTGCCGATGTATATAATGTCACGCCGGAGGGCAATTTTGAGGCCGGCGCCAACATTTTGAATCTGATTTCCCGTGACCTGTATGACTATGCCGCCCAGCATGATCTTGATATCAATGAGCTTGAGGAAAAAATGGCTGAGGCCAGGCAGCTCCTCTATCGGGCACGTGAGCAGCGGATACCTCCGTTTAAGGATGATAAGATTCTGACAGCCTGGAATGGACTGATGATTGCCGCTTTGGCTAAGGCAGCCAGAGTGTTGCAGCGGGAAGAGTATGCTGAAGCTGCTGAACGGGCGGTAGAATTTGTTTTTACCAAACTTACTGCCGAGGACGGTAAGCGGCTGTTGGCCCGCTACCGGGATGGCCATGCGGCGTACCTGGGCTATGTCGATGATTATGCCTTCCTGCTCTGGGGTTTGCTGGAGGTCTATGAAACCACCTTTAATCCGAAATATTTGCGCCAGGCATTGGAGATCAGCGAAGAGCTTACACAGCTATTCTGGGACAAAGAAAATGGCGGGTTTTATTTTACCGGGAATGACGGCGAGGAATTGCTGCTGCGTCCGAAGGAGATTTATGATGGCGCTATCCCATCGGGAAATTCGGTGGCTGCCCTGGCTTTACTTAAACTGGCACGGTTAACTGAGGATAATAAGTATATTACACTGGTTGAAACTATGTTTAGCTGTTTTAGCCGCGAAGTGCAGCATTATCCCCGGGCCTATACATACTTTCTGTTAGCGCTCGATTACTACTTGTCTGTTCCCAGTCATATTGTTATCGCCGGCGAACGCGAAGACCCTGAAGTGCAGGCCATGCTGGCAGTTGCCGGGGGAAGGTTTATGCCGGAAACTACCGTTGTTTATAATGACCCGGTATATCAGACCGATAATTGGGAACTAATACCTGTAGCAGCCGGTCAGGAAGCAGTGGGTGGCCGCGCCACCGGTTATATTTGCGAAAACTTTGCCTGCCGGCGTCCTGTTCATACGCTTGCAGAATTTGAGCAGATGCTCACTAAACAAAGGGTAGGACAATAATTATATAAAAACAGTTATGTAAAAAGCTTGTTTGCTTACCTGTTAGTTGGTAAAATATATTCATACACTAACGTTTAAAGCAAAAAAAGCCAATTGAAAGGGGATCGTTAAAATGATCAGTGCAAAACTACAAAAAGCGATTAATAATCAAATCCAGGCAGAAATGTATTCGGCCAATTTATACCTGTCGATGTCTGGATACTGCATGTCCCAAAACCTAAAAGGTTTCTCAAACTGGCTAAGAGTGCAATATCAGGAAGAAACTGAACATGCACTAAAACTGCTTGATTATTTGCTGGAGCGCGGTGGCGAGGTGGAACTTCAGGCAATTGAAGCGCCGCCGACAGAATTTGGCAAACCGGTCGAAGTCTTTGAAAAAGTACTGGCACATGAAGAGCATGTTACCAGCTTGATTAATAAACTCTATGAAGTTGCTGTTGAAGAAAAAGATGTGGCTGCTCAGATTTTCCTCCAATGGTTTGTCACTGAGCAAGTTGAGGAAGAAGCTTCGGCTGGTGACATACTGGCACAACTGAGAATGATTGGTGACAAGACTGGCGGCATATTCTTCTTGGATAAAGAATTGGCGGCAAGAAAAGCCTAAACGATCACGGTCAGATGTCCAAGAACTAAGGAAGACCCCTGAATCAGGGGTCTTTTGTTTAAATTCGTACTCTGTGGGGAGGATGGAGGAACATGAGAAAGATAGTGATTATCGGCGGTGTGGCAGCAGGGCTTAAATCAGCCGCTAAAGCGCGCCGGGAAGACCCAACAGCGCAGATTACGGTATTGGAGAAGGGTACGCTCATTTCTTATGGTGCTTGTGGTATGCCCTATTATGTCGGGGGGTTGATCGCCGACGTGGATGAGGTCATGAAAACGCCGTCAGGTTCTGTGCGCAATGCCGTTTTTTTTAAGAATGGAAAAAATATTGATGTTCGTACAAGAACGATGGCTACGGCTATTAACAGAGTGGACAAAACGGTGGCAGCTAAGGCGCTTGAAACAGGAGAGGAACTGGAGTTTCCTTATGATAAACTGGTTATTGCCACCGGTGCCACTCCGCTCAGGCCGCCGCTGCCGGGTATTGAGCTCAGCGGTATTCACCAGTTCTGGCATCCGGATGATGCTGTTGCTATCCGTTCAGGTATTGATAATGGTCAAATCAAGAGTGCGGTGGTTATCGGTGCCGGTCTTGTTGGTATGGAGATGGCAGAGGCGTTCAAAACCCGTGGTGTTGACGTAACGGTTATTGAGATGCAGGACAAGGTGTTCCCGGCGTTCCTGGATGATGAAATTGCGGCTTCAGTGGCCGATTTTGCGGCAGCCAACGGCATAAAGCTGGCCTTGGGAGAAAAAGTAGAACAGTTTAATGGTGACGAAAGGGTTAAAGAGGTTGTTACCAATAAGCGCGTTATTCCGACCGATGTTGTGGTGCTGGCCATTGGGGTACGGCCTAATGCGGAACTTGCCAGGGCAGCAGGAATCACCATCGGACCTACCGGTGCTATTGCTGTGAACGAGTATATGGAAACCAATGATCCGGACATTTATGCCGGCGGCGATTGTGTGGAAAGCACCAATATGGTATCAGGCAAGAAAGTGTTTGCCCCGATGGGTTCGACAGCGAATAAGCACGGACGGGTTATTGGCGAAAATATTGTTGGCAAACGTGTTTCCTTTCGTGGGGTGCTGAATACTGTTGTGGTTAAGGTGTTAGACCTCAATGTCGGCAAAACCGGGCTTACCGAAAGAGAAGTCAAAGCGCTGGGCTATCAATATGTAACCGCTGTGGTGGGCGGATATGATAAACCCCATTATATGCCGGATGCCAAGTCGCTTACCATTAAATTGATTGTTGAGACCGGCAGCCGGAAAATCTTGGGCGCGCAAGCCTATGGCGAGGGTGATGTTGCCAAACGTATTGATGTTGTGGCCGCCGCCCTGACTATGAATGCCACCATTGATGATTTGTTTGACATGGATTTAGGGTATGCGCCGCCTTACAGTCATCCTATTGATAATGTTGCCGTGGCCGCGAATGCGGTTATGAACAAACTAAGCGATAAACCGGTGTAAAATTCATAACAGTGGTTCACACTAGCTTTGAGGTGATACTGCTGCTATGAAACCTTTTGTACCCAAACGCGCTTTTTTTGAACCCGAGGCATTGGAATATTCGTTGGGAAAAGAACTGTATGAAAAGCTGCAAGCCTTGGCAGTTCCGATAAAATTTACCGGATCACATAACCGGATAACCGGCATCCCGGGCAATACGGCGCAGGAGTCCTTTCGGCAAGCGAAACGCACGCTGGTAGTCGGTGTGAGAAAAAGTGTTGATTTTGCCGGTTGCAAGCCGTCGGCTCATTACCAGTTGCCGCTTAACACTAGTTGCCCGAGTATGTGTGAATACTGCTATTTGGCAACCACGCTGGGGAAAAAGCCGTATCTTAGAGTGTACGTAAATATTGAGGAAATCTTTGCCCGGGCCGAAAGCTATATGGCGGAACGTGCGCCGGAGATTACCTGGTTTGAGGGTGCGGCTACCTCTGACCCCATTCCTACCGAGTATCTGACAGGGCTTTTATCTAAAACGATTGAGTTTTTTGGCAGGCAGGAACTGGGACGGTTTCGGTTTGTTACCAAGCATGATAAAGTGGATACACTGCTGCATGCCCGGCATAATGGCCACACCCGTTTTCGTTTTAGCCTAAATGCCGAACCTATTATTGAAAAATATGAGCATGCCACGCCATCCATGTCCGCAAGGGTGGCTGCTGCGGCCAAAGTGGCGCAAGCCGGTTATCCGCTGGGTTTTATTATTGCTCCCATTTTTTACTTTCCCGGCTGGCAGGAAGCATACGCCAGACTGTTTGAGGCTTTGGACGCCCAATTGCCCGAAGATGCAAGGCATGATTTAACTTTTGAACTGATTTCCCACCGTTTTACCAAAAGAGCTAAAAATACTATTTTGGATTTATTTCCGGAGACGACTTTGCCTATGGATGAAAGTGAGCGTAAGCTTAAATACGGGCAGTTCGGTTATGTTAAGTATGTCTATCATTCTGCGGTAATGGGAGAAATAAAAGCATTTATGGAAGATAAGCTTGCCGCTATTTTTCCGCAAGCTAATATTGAATATCTGGTCTAAAACGATTGCCTGGATGTTTACAATAATTCTATGGTTCTGCCACTGTCTGGCAGGACTTTTTTTTATGTTGCGAGAATTGCTTAATTACACCTGAAAATTTTCGATATATAATATAGCGATACTTTGCTGAGATGTTATAGGGAGGGCTTTTATTTGGAGAAGTCGACAGTTATTGGTGTAGCTTTGGGAGTTGGCGCTGTTGTTATTGGGATGGCGCTTAAAGGTGCCAGTCCGGCTGCGTTGGTAAACCCGGCTGCATTTATGATTATTTTTGTTGGTACAGCTGCTGCTCTGTTCAATGCATTTCCGATGGAACAGGTCAGGAATTTCCCTGTATTAGTTAAGAAATTATTCAAACAGCAGGAGCTTATTCCGAAGTCGGAGCTGCTCACTCTGTTTGTCGAGTTGTCCCAAATTGCACGGCGGGAAGGTATTTTGGCATTAGAAAGCCGGTTGGAGGATATCAAAGATCCGTTTTTGAAAAATGGCATGAGCATGGTCATTGACGGCATGGATGTTGATTTTGTCCGGGATGTGCTTGATGCCGATATTGAAGCGATGGAAGAGCGTCACCGGGCTGGAGCGCTGGTTTTTGCGCAAGCCGGTATGTATGCGCCTACGCTGGGGGTATTAGGGGCGGTAATTGGTCTTATTGCCGCATTAGGCAACCTGGAAGATATCGAAGTATTAGGCCAATCCATTGCAGCGGCGTTTGTTGCCACTTTGCTGGGTATCTTTACAGGGTATGTGCTTTGGCATCCATTTTCCAATAAGCTTAAACAACTTTCAAAAGATGAGGTAGAAGTAAAGCGGATGATGGTGGAAGGTATACTGTCACTCCAGGCCGGTGATTCACCGATGGCGATAGAATCCAAGCTGTTGGTGTTTATTCCGCAAAAGGTCCGGGCTTTATTAAAGCCTCGACCGGAGGATAAGTAATGGCCAGGAAAATAAAAAAAGAGCATCATGAGGAACATGCCGACGAGACATGGCTTGTTCCCTACTCCGACATTTTGACATTACTACTGGCATTGTTTATTGTATTATTCGCTTCGGCGCAGGTCGACCAGAAAAAGTTTGATCAGTTGAAGGCCAGCTTTAGTATCGCCTTTAGTGGCAGCCCGGCGCTGCTTGAAAATCCAAGGCCGACTCAGCCTGAAAGTTCGAGTCCCAATCCGCCTGTACCGCATTTGCCAACCATTATGGAAGCTCTGCAGGGCACCAATGAAAAGGCGTATATGCAGGAAACCGTCCAGTTGATTGAATTGAAAAAGACGCTGGATCAATATATTGCCGATAATGGCCTGGGCGGTGATTTGACGACAACCTTAACCGACGACGGTCTGGTTATCCGCATTCAGGATACGGCCCTATTCCCGTCAGGCAGTGCTGATTTGCGCCCTGAGTCACGGCGGTTCGGCACTCATATAGCCAAGCTGTTGACGCCGCTTACGCAAAAAGTTACAGTGTCCGGTCATACCGACAATCTGCCGATAAATACCAGGGAATTTCCCTCTAACTGGGAACTTAGTTCACGGCGGGCAGTCAATTTTATGAGATTCCTCATGGCAGAGGAATCCGGACTTAGGCCTGAGCGCTTTAGCGCTACCGGTTATGGAGAATACCGGCCGGTTGCCGGTAACAATACAAGTGAAGGCCGGTCGGCTAACCGGCGGGTAGAGGTATTCATTCAGCGCAATTATCGCTTGTAGACCAGGCAAAACCCATAGAGAACTTAGTAAATCAATCTTAATATATTGCCTGTTGGAAAATGAGGCTGTTGTCAGGCCTCATTTTTTATTTATATATTATGGATATAATAACCTGTATTGTGCCGGTGGTTTTAAGAAAGATGAAGTACTTGTCTCGCTTTTTGCTTGGCTTTTTTAAAATTTGGTATATAATTGAAATTGAATTGTGATTGTATGGCAGGTGTTATGATGATTATTGGTATTGGCATGGATATTGTTGAGATACCCCGGATTAAGGCAGCTATTGAGCGGGAAGCATTTGTCAGGCGGGTGTTCACTGAGGCGGAAGCAGCATATTGCCGCAGCCGGGGTGTGCAGCAGGCGGCTTCGTTTGCTGCGCGCTTTGCCGCGAAAGAAGCGGTGGCTAAAGCGCTTGGCACCGGTTTTACCGGGGGAAATATTAAAGATATTGAAGTTGTGGCCGAGGCTGGCGGTAAACCAAGCATTGTTCTTCACGGCAGCTTTAACGAGCTGGCTAGCCGGCTTGGTGTCAGGAAAATACATGTTACCCTGACACATGCGCGGGAATATGCGGCAGCTCAGGCAGTGGCAGAAGGAGGCAGGTAAGTGATGAGAGTGGCAACAGCAAGTGAGATGCGGGAAATTGACAATATTGCAATTGATGAATATGGCATTCCTGGTACGGTATTAATGGAAAATGCCGGGGTGGCGGTAATCCGGCGGCTGGAGTCCATTTGGGAATCGCTCGCCGAACGGAAATTTTGTGTGTTAGCCGGCAAAGGCAATAACGGCGGTGATGGGTATGTAATTGCCAGACACCTTGCCAACCAGGGGGCCAAAGTTAAAGTATTTCTGTTAGGTGAAAAAGCAGGCATAAGCGGTGATGCCCGGATTAATCTTGACATCATTGATAAAATGGGTCTGGATATTATCGAGATTGTCAGTGAACGCGATTGGGATAAGGTGAAAGTGGCGGCTGCTTTTTCCGACTGTTTGGTGGACGCTCTTTTGGGCACCGGATTTCGCGGTGAAGTCGGCGGCGATATGGCCCATATAATTGATATCATGAATGCTGCCGGCAAGCTGGTTATTGCGGTAGATATTCCGTCCGGTGTAGAAGCCGATACCGGCCGCATTTGCGGCAAAGCCGTACAAGCCGCCTATACGGTTACCTTTGGTTTGCCAAAACCCGGCCTGTTTTTATATCCCGGGGCCGAATGTGCCGGTGAAATAACAGTGGCAGATATCGGCATACCTACAGCCGTTGTCAGCAGGCAAAATATAAAGCAGAATATCATTATGGCAGGCATGGTTCGGGCAATCCTGCCCAGGCGCAGTCCGGCCGCACACAAAGGTACAAGCGGCAGGACGCTGGTCATAGCCGGCTCGCGTGATCTTAGCGGCGCCGCCGCCATGGCTGCCGAAGGCGCGCTTAGAGCCGGGGCAGGCTTAGTTACACTGAGCGCTCCGGCCAGTTTGCAAAATCTACTGGCGATGAAGCTTACCGAAGTAATGACCAAGCCGCTGGCTGAAACCGAAACCGGAGGGATTTGCCGGGAGGCTGTCGGTGAAATGCTGCAGTTGGCCTCAGGCAGTGATGTGGTGGCCATCGGTCCCGGACTTGGCCGGCATGAGGAAACTGCGTCAGCGGTGCGCGAGACAATTACCGCAGCCCAGTGCCCGCTGGTTATTGATGCTGATGCACTATATGCGCTTGCAGGCTATACGAATCTGCTTAATGAATGTGCGGCCTTGCCGGTACTGACGCCACATCCGGGTGAGATGGCACGCTTGACCAAGCTTGACGTAGAGGCTGTTAATGCTGACCGTGTGGGAGTCGCCCGGCAGGCAGCCGGAGAATGGGGCTGCATTATCGTATTAAAAGGCGCCCGGACGGTAGTTGCTTTTCCTGATGGAGAAATATATATTAATACCACAGGCAATGCCGGTATGGCCACCGGTGGCACAGGTGATGTACTTACCGGTGTTATCGCCGGTTTGATTGCTCAGGGGATGTCCAGTCATGATGCGGCGGTGGCCGGTGTATATGTTCATGGTTTGGCTGGCGATGTTGCTGCTCAGGGCGGTATGGTCGGCATGACGGCTATGGATCTTCTTAAAGCAGTTCCGGCTGCTTTATACGGCATAACTGGCTGTTAAAGTATATAAAAAAGTTGACATTGATATATAACTAATTATATAATGATACTATCTTTAAATAGGCTCCATACTGGCGGGGGTGATGGTGTGGCAGAATTGCGGCGAATTATGATTAGCATTCCGAATGCATTGCTGCAGGAAGTGGACGGCATTATAGCTATGGACAAATTGAGCAGAAGTCAGTTTGTCAGGGAGGCCATGCGGCTTTATATAGAAGATCGTAAGCGTAAAGCAGTACGCGATATGATGAAAAAAGGGTATCAGGAAATGGCCGTTATTAACCTGACTTTAGCAGAAGAAGGCTTGCTGGCCGATGTCGATACATTTGAACTGATGCCAGGCTTGCTGGCGGAGCGTGAATAGCTATGATTGTTAAACGCGGGGACATATATTACGCTAATTTAAGTCCTGTGGTAGGTTCCGAGCAAGGCGGCCACCGGCCGGTGCTAGTCATTCAAAATGATGTCGGCAACAAATATAGTCCGACAGTTATTGTCGCAGCCATTACTTCACAAATTTCCAAGGCCAAGCTGCCTACCCACGTGGAAGTAAATGCAAAACAGTACAATCTTGAAAAAGACTCGGTTGTTCTTTTGGAACAATTGCGCACAATTGATAAACGGCGTCTGCGGGATAAAGTAACACATTTGAGCGAAGAGATAATGGGCAAAGTGGACGAAGCCATCCGGATAAGCATTGGCTTGGTTCAGCTGTAGATTGGAGAGAGGATAGGCGGGTGACTGCCTATTTTTGTTTATCTAAGCGCCCGGCTGTTGCATTGTTCTTGGTCATGGATACCTCCGGCCGGCAGAGTGCACATACATATTGGTTGGGGAGGAAGATATAATGAATCGAATTGGCAAATGGTCATGGCTGGTTATAGTTGTGACTGTTTTTTCGTTGGCCTTTATGGTCGGTTGCGGCGGTGTGAACATAACTGTCCAGCCTGAGGCCAGCATGGCGGCCGGCGCGGCCTCGGGTGCGCCGCTTACCGTTAAGGTGCTTGACGTGGGGCAAGGGGATGCCATTCTCATTCGCTCTAAGGAACAGGTAACGCTGATTGATACCGGTGATGTCCCGGCCAGGGATAAGCTTGTCAGTATGTTAAAGAGTCAGGGAATCGATACCATTGATAAGCTTATTATTACCCACCCGCATGCCGATCATCTTGGCGGTGCGGCAGCTTTATTCGACAATTTTACTATCAAACAGATATATGACAGCGGCCAAAAACATACATCCAATCTATATAAGCAATACCTGACCCGAATTCAAAAAAATAAAATTCCGTTTACGGTAGTTGCTGCAGGGATGACCATTGATTTGGGCAATGAAACAATTCTCAAGGTATTGGCACCGGAAAAACCATTTTTTAAGGGCACTGATTCTGATTTAAATAATAATTCCATTGTTGTCAAGCTGATGTATCGCGACTTTTCCATGATGCTGACAGGGGACGCGGAGCAAGAAGCCGAGGCAAGGCTGCTGGCCAATGATGCCGCCGGTCTTAAAAGTACAGTACTGAAGAGCGGTCATCATGGCAGCAAGACATCTTCCTCTACGCCTTTTTTGCAGGCTGTCAGCCCTGAAACGGCCTTGATCTCGGCCGGGCTCAACAATGAGTACCATCATCCGCACCCGTCAGTTTTAAAGAAATACAGCGGACAGAAAATAAAAGTATACCGTACTGATTTGGATGGCACACTGACTGTTATAACTGATGGCAAAACGTATACAATTACTAAGGAGCGATAAGCAGTCATGGAAATGAAAGCCGTAATTGACAGATTTGAAGGAAAAAAGGCTGTACTCTTAGTAGGGGACCAAGAAATCAGTGTAGTTTGGCCCAGGGAATTATTGCCGAAATGTGAGGAGGGCGATATTTTAGCAATACAAATGGCTGTCGATAGGGTTGCCACTGAGCAGGCCAGGGCGGAAATCGATGATTTGTTTGAACAAATTATGCAACAGAATACTGAGCCGGACAGCAAATAATTGGAATAAATTATAAAGTAATGGCATATATTTGTCTTTTTACAGTATTTATAACATAGCCTTGCAGGAATTTTGACAGGAAGCGCGAATTTTTAAAGGACACTTCGCGGTTTGGAGGTGCCTTTATTGCGAAAAATAGTGTTGTGTTTTGTGTTGGCTATGTTTATGCTGTCTTGGTCAGGCGTGCAGGCTGCGACGACTTCTGTGTCGGGGGCCAAGCCGGCAACTGATTTGCCCAGGATTGCTTCTGCGCAAACAGCTGGAGAACCAAGTGCCGGCCGTTTGGCTGAACTGAGCCAAGTCAGATGGGCAAACCACATTGATGCTGCGACCGGCATAACTACTATGCGGTTGGTTATGGATGTATCCAGTCCGGTGACAGCCAGCAGTACTGTTGTTGACGGCTCTACGCCGCGGCTGGTGCTGACCATCAAAGGGATGCTGCCGGGAAAATCGGTAACAGATCTTACCTTTGATGGCAAAGTGGCTAAAAAGGTTGCTTTTGATGCCAGCGGTCAGGATACCAAAGTAGTTATTGATTTGCCGCAGCTGCTCGAAGATACGGATTACAAGGTGAGTACCCTGCCCAGCGATGCTGAGGCCCAGCGGCCGTTTAGGGTTGTTGTCGACATTAAACAGCCGGCGCCGCCGAAAACTGCTCCTGCGGTTCCTGCCTTGAAAAAGACAGGAACGAAAAGCAATAGCCGTACTATTGAACTGAGCCAAGTCAGGTGGGCCAACCATAAGGATGCCGTGACCGGAACAAATAGTTTGCGATTAGTCATGGATGTATCCGCGCCGGTGAAGGCCAGCAGTGTAATTGTTTCGACTCCTACACCGCGGCTTGTGCTGACAGTCAAAGGGACGACACCGGGAAAAGCAGTGAAGAATCTTACGTTTGATGGGAAAATTGTTGAAAAGATTGCTTTCGATGTTAGCGGTCAGGATACCGAAGTTGTTTTCGATTTGCCGCATATGCTTGAGGATGCCGACTACAAGGTGAGCACCCTGCCCAGCGATGCTAAGGCCAAACGGCCGTTTAGGGTTGTTGTTGATATTAAGCAGCCGGAGCCTTTGCCCGACTTCTCCTTTACTCCCGGGCTGAAGAATAAACTGATTGTCCTTGACCCGGGGCACGGGGGCAGTGATCCCGGTGCTGTTGGTCCAAGTCAGTATTATGAAAAAACGGCGACTCTTGCAGTTGCTCAGAATGTAAAGCAACTGCTGGAGAAGGCGGGGGCTAAAGTTATCATGACCCGTCAGGATGACCGCGATGTATACGGTTCTAACGCTACCGATGTTGATGAGCTTAAAGCCCGCACGACAGTGGCCAATAACCGTAAGGCAGATGTATTTGTCAGTATTCACGCCAACTCCTTTACCGATCGTGCGGTAGGGGGCACGTCCACTTACTACTATCAGAAGACCCTGTATGATTCCATGCTGGCACGCTCTTTGCAAACAAGCATGATTGAGGCAGGCGGACTGCAGGACAGGCGGGCCAATCCGGCGAATTTCTATGTAATTAAGCGGACGCGCATGCCGGCAGCGCTTGTAGAGTTGGCTTTTATCTCCAATCCCCAGGAAGAAAAACTTCTACGCTCACCCGAGTTTCAGCAAAAAATGTCTCAGGGAATAGTGCGGGGCCTGGAACGGTTTTTTGAACAGGCCGCTAAGCTAAACTAAAGAGGTGGGTATTATGCGAAATAAACTTACATTATTGCTGGCTGCGCTCTTGCTGACAGTGACTTTCTTACTTGCCGGTTGTGATGGTGCAACTCCTGCTCCGGGGCAAGGTGGGACTGCTATACCGCCTAAAGCGGCTGAACAACCGTCGCCGGCAGGCACTGCTCCTAATTCAGAAAGCACTATGCAGCTTACGGTGTACCATGCTACCAAAGATGCCATGTATCTGGTGCCGGAAATCCATAAGGTGCCTGTTAACAGCCATCCTGCCAGGACTGCTATTGAGCTGCTGCTGGCAGGGACCAAAAACACCGAACTTGTTGGCGTTATGCCAGCAGGGGTTAAGCTGAAAAATGTGAAAGTCAAAGAACATATTGCCTATGTTGATTTTGATGATACATTGATTAAGAACAATAAGGGTGGTTCGGCAGGAGAAATTTTGCTGGTGGGGGCTATTGTTAATACCCTTACTGAATTCCCTGATATCCAAAAGGTGCAGATTCTGGTCGGGGGAAAAAAGGTTGAGACTATAGCCGGTCATATTGATGTCAGTGAACCGCTTAGCCGGTCAGAACAGATTATTAAAAAAATAACAAACTAAGACTTCAGATAAAGCAGCAGTTCTTCCCGGTGAAGGGCTGCTGTTTTATTTCTTTATGATTAAATCCTGTGGCTATACAACTTTTTTTCTTATGGTGGTATACTAGCCTTGCAGGAAATGTCTGCATAAAAGAGAAGTTATTAGAAACATTAGTGCCCTTGCGTCATTTACAAGGTACTAGGCAGCGTTAGAAGGTGGTGGTTCCAATGGACAAACTTAACGAGCTAGGAGAATTTGGGCTGATTGATCTAATTAAACAAGATACAATTCATGACCATGGCAGTGTGGTGGTTGGTATTGGTGATGACGCTGCCGCGCTTTTACCGACACCCAGACAGCTGCTGTTGCTTACCACAGATATGCTGGTTGAATCGGTACATTTTGATTTAGCAACCACAACTCCCTGGCAGCTTGGCTATAAATCCATTGCTGTAAATATAAGTGATATCGCCGCTATGGGCGGTGTTCCCCGTCATGCAGTGGTGTCTATCGCGTTGCCGCCTGCTACCTCGCCGGATTTTGTTGTCAATTTATATAAAGGCATGAAAGAAATCTGCCGTGAGTTTTCTGTTAACATTGTCGGTGGCGATACGGTTTCCAGTCCGCACGGGCTGGTGATCAATGTCATGGTGTCCGGTGAAGTCGAACCTGCCAATTTGGTGCGCCGCTCCGGCGCTCAGCCGGGGGATATTGTGGCCGTAACCGGATATCTGGGCAATTCTGCAGCAGGTTTGGCGCTGCTTGCTGCCGGTGAATGGGAAGATTATAATTTTGCCTGGCCTTTGGTGACGACTCATTTAACACCCCGGCCACAGGTCAAAGCCGGGCAGTTACTGGCCGGCTTCGGTGCTACCAGTATGGATGATATCAGTGACGGATTAGCCAGTGAAGCCCACGAAATAGCCAAGGCCAGCAAGGTTGGGATAAAGCTGTATGCCGGTCAAATTCCACTGGCCGCCGAGTTAAAAGAGGCGGCAGATAAACTGGGAAAACCGGCACTGGATTATGCGCTGTATGGCGGTGAAGATTTTCAGCTTGTATTTACTATGGAGCCGGGACAATATGAGGCTTTCAAGCAGGCCTATCCGGATATAACTATCTTCAGGGTGGGGGAGGTTGTCGAGGACGGCCAGGGAGTGACGCTTGTTGATGAAACAGGACAAGTACACCCGCTTGAGGCCGGAGGGTACAACCATTTCCGTCAGGAGGAGCAAAACGTTTTGTTAGATTTTAACAGCAATGGGCCGGAAGAGACATATCGTTTGGGGCAAGAGGTTGCCAAAGCGCTGAAGCCGGGGGATGTGCTATGCCTGTCCGGCGAGCTTGGTGCCGGCAAGACCTTGTTAAGTCAGGGGATTGCTGCAGGTCTTAATGTGGCTGATGCTGTTTCCAGCCCGACCTTTACTGTGCTTAATGTTTATGAAGGAATGATCGGTGACAGGCAAGTCTCTGTCTATCATTTTGATCTATACAGGCTTGAACATCCGGACGAACTTGCCGATATTGGTTTTGACCACTATGTAGAGTCCGGGGGGATTGCCATTATTGAATGGCCGGAAAAATTTGCCGAGTTTTTGCCTGCCGAGCACTTGTGGCTGACCCTAACGCCAGGTCATGATGCAAGTGAGCGGATCATTTGCCTTGCCCCGAAAGGGAAACGGTATAGAGAGCTTTGTGAGGAGTTGAAATAGATTTGCCTATTCTTGCTATCGATACAGCCACCCTTGTGTCCAGCGTGGCGATTGCCACCACAGACACGTTGGTGGCTGAACTTACTATTCAGACCCGGAAAACCCACTCGGAACGACTGATGCCGCATATTGCCAGCCTGCTTACTATGGCTGAAATGCCGCAGACCAGCCTGAAAGCAGTTGCTGTCAGTATCGGGCCAGGCTCTTTTACCGGTCTCAGGATTGGCTTGGCAACCGCTAAAGCACTTGCCTATGCGCTCAAAATTCCCTTAATCGGTGTGCCCACTCTGGCGGCACTGGCTTTTGCCTGCCCGGCTCCGGGGGCGCTTTTGGCTCCCATGCTGGATGCACAAAAAGGAAATGTGTATGTAGGCCTGTATGAATGGCAGGATAATATTATTGTGGAAGTGCAGCCACCGCAAGTGAAGGCTTTTGCCGAGGCGCAGACAGAACTCGCTAAGCTGGGCCGGCCTGTCTTATTGTTAGGTGAGGCGGCAGTTATGTATAGAGAGAATATTCCTAACCCTGCACCAGCGCATGTGGTAATGCCGCGTGCCGGCAGTATTGCGGTTATGGCTCAGCAGCTATATGCCCAGGGTGTACGGCATGATGTGGCGAGTCTGGAGCCGCTTTATATCAGACGTTCAGAAGCCGAAGAATTGTGGGAGCGGCGGCAGTCCCGGGGGTGCCAGAGTGGCTGAGATAAGTATCCGGCGTATGCAGACTGCGGATATTGATGCAGTGCTGGCAGTGGAGAATCAGGCCTTTGCTACGCCATGGTCACGGGCTGCCTTTGAATCAGAAATCAATGACAATGATTTGTCCCATTACCTGGTGGTTTTGGACGGCAGCCATATTGTCGGCTATGCCGGCTTCTGGCTTGTCGTTGATGAAGCGCATGTTACTAATGTTGCGATTTTGCCTGAATATCGCGGCCGTAAAATTGGTTCATTGCTTTTGGAACATATGATTCTTGCCGCCAAACTATTGGGAGCCGTCAGCATGACCCTGGAGGTCCGGCCTTCCAATACACCGGCCCGCAGGTTGTATGAGGCCCGTGGCTTTGTTGAACAGGGGATTCGCCCTAATTATTATGCCGAACTGGGAGAAGATGCGCTCATCATGTGGCTGGATAAACTATGAAAAAAAGAGACCACGGTTGAGTGTGGCCCCCAAAGGGTGATTGTGTAATTTAACATATGCCTGAGGGGGTAAAAAGGTGACAGGGCGGCTATAGCCGCCCTGTACGTTACACATTTATTGGAGAGTAGATTCATACTGCTCGATCATTTTACGAACCATGTGACCGCCTACGCGACCGCAGTCAGCAGAAGTCATAGTAGACCAACCCTGGCTACGAACCCGCTCAGAAATACCCAATTCGTTAGCTACTTCCATTTTCATGCGGTCAAGAGCGTTTTCAGCTCCCGGGTTTACAGGCTTATTCGAGCGTGCCATATGTGTGCACCTCCTTTCCCGGACTTTATGTTGTTGTCCTTGAATCTAATTTGGCTTGCTTTGAACATTAAAATACATTTTTCGCTCATGTAATAATTAGCAGACATATGATGGAGGTCTGGCCTTATGACGCAAAGTTTAACTTTGGCTTTAGAAACAAGCTGTGATGAAACATCGGCCGCGGTTGTCGCGAACGGGCGGACAATTTTAGCCAATATTATTTCTTCCCAGGTACCGACACATCAAAAATTTGGTGGCGTTGTTCCCGAAATTGCATCCCGCAAACATATCGAAAATGTGATCCCTGTTATTGAGCAAGCTTTGTCTGAAGCGGGAACGACACTTGCCGATATCGATGCCATTGGCGTTACCTATGGGCCGGGATTAGTCGGTGCGCTGCTTGTTGGTGTAGCAACTGCCAAAACTCTGGCGTTTGCCCTTAACAAGCCGTTGATTGGCGTAAACCATTTGGAAGGGCACATTTTTGCTAATTTCCTGGCCCATAAAGAGTTACAGCCGCCTTTCGTAGCGCTGGTAGTATCAGGCGGTCATACTTCCCTTATTCACCTTAAGGATTATAATGAGCTTGTGCTGCTGGGGCAGACCCGCGATGATGCCGCCGGTGAGGCTTTTGATAAAATTGCCAGGGTAATGAATTTTCCTTATCCGGGCGGTCCGCATATTGATAATGCCGCGAAGCAAGGTAATCCCCAGGCGATTGCCTTTCCCCGCGCTTTTGCCGTGCAGGAAGGCGAAAATAAGTTTGCCTTTAGCTTTAGCGGCTTAAAATCCGCGGTGTTAAATTACTTAAACAGCGCCAAACAGCGAGAGGAAACAGTCAGTATTCCTGATGTCGCTGCCAGCTTTCAGGCGGCTGTGGTTGATGTGCTGGTCATGAAAACCATAATGGCTGCCGAGCAGGTGGGTGTTGACAAAATTGTTTTAGCCGGGGGCGTAGCGGCTAATTCATCACTGCAGAGCGAAATGGCGGCCCGAACAACTGAACGGGGGTTCAAGCTTTTTTATCCGCCGGCTGTACTTTGTACCGACAATGCGGCGATGATTGCCTGCAGGGCGTATTATCAGTATTTGGCCAAGGATTTTGCCGATTTACATCTTAATGCTGTTCCCTCACTCAAATTAGGCTGCAGATAATGTGGACAACAATTAAATGACAATTGTGGATAATGTGGGTAAGTTTATAACAAACCACGCCGAAACCGTATTGCAGCAACTATGGTATTGTGCATAACCTTGTGGATAATGTGGATAAGTTCGGGGATAACCCGGGTAAAGGTCGTGGATAAATATATGGCTGTAACTTTGTGGATTTATGACCAGATGACAAGGAATTATTTGTGTTTTAGTTGAATACATAAAGAATTAGCAAGTGTTAGTTTTACTTTGCTGACAGAAGGTTCAACTTTTGCCTGATAACAAGCAGCATCGGCTTTCGCTTTTGCCCGGGGCTCAGCGCGAGTCGTGTTTTCTTTACCCTAACAGAAAGTATAGCTTTCTTACAAACAGGATAAGGGCAGCACCGACTTTTGCTTTTGCCGAGGCTTGACGTAAGCCGGGTTTTCTTTATGTGGAACGGGGGAACTATCTATGGGCGTGATTGTCGGTATTTGCCAAAAAATCACAGTATTAACTCCAGGGCAGATCCAGGTTCTTGATAACGCGGCAAGCGTACTGGGATTGGCTGCCGATCTTGCTCACGCTCAGGTTACACTGTATGCTCCCGGTCACAGCGAGAATTTTTTGGCTATTGTTGCTCAAGCTAAGCCCAGTACCAGTTATATTGATTTTAAAACCAATATTTTGGGCAGTACGGTGCAGGCAGGCGAAGAACCCTTGGTATGGCGGACACTTGTTTCGGGTGCTAATATCGCCGGACAGCGCGAATGGGCACTTGGTATGGATGCATTAGAAATGCAGGTTTATCCAATCAGGGATTTCGATGGCGGCCTTATTGCCGCTGCCAGCTTTGAAACCAATGCCCAGGAGGCTGGTGCCGACGGACACAGTATGCTGGTGGAAACAGCCTATATGCTTCTGACTATGGCTGCCATCGGCGGACCGCTCGACCGTAGGCTGTACCGGCCACTGAGTACGCGTGACGGTATTGTGGTGATTGATGAACGAGGTTGCATTACTTTTGCCAATTCGGCAGCCGATGCCATTTATAAAGTGCTTGGCATTAACCGGATCATTGGCCGTCGGGTATCTGACCGTCAAGTGAACATGAAGCTGGTGCAGCAGGCGCTGGCCACCGGGCAGCCGCTCGAAAAAGAGACGGAAGCCGGCCACATGATCTTAGTACAGCGGGCTATTCCGATTTTTGTCGGCGGCCAGGTAGTACGCACCGTGTTTATTATTGCCGATGTAACCGATATCAGAAAGAAGGAAAAGGAACTACTGGTAAAATCGGCAGTCATCCAGGAAATACACCACCGCGTTAAGAACAATCTACAGACCATTGCCAGTCTGCTCAGACTGCAGGCCAGGCGTACCAAGACACCGGAAGTTAAAGCAGCACTTAGAGAAAGTGTAAACCGGATTCTGAGCATATCGGTTGTTCATGAATTTTTATCTCAGCAAGACAGGGAATACATTGATGTGGCTGAAGTTACCAAAAATATTTTGGATTTAGTTATACAAAATATGCTTGAGCCTAACTTTAATATCGAAACAGTACTTAACGGCCAAACCGTTATCTTGCCTTCTGAACAGGCCAGCAGCTTGGCACTGGTCATTAATGAGCTTATTCAAAATTCCATTGAACATGGCTTTGTCGGACGCAAAGAGGGACTCATCGGGGTGGATATTACGACAACACCCGAAAGTTATCAGATAGATATCTATGATGACGGTATTGGCCTCCCTAAGGATTTTACCCTGCAAAATACCAACAGCTTGGGTTTGCAGATTGTCAGAACCCTGATTGAAAATGACCTTGGGGGGAAATTCCGCCTGTTTTCCCGTGCCGGAACCCATGCTTTTATTACTATTCCCCGGCTGATGGAAGGCGTTAAAGAGGCGAAGGAGGAATAACATGGACGCTTTGCGGATTGTAATTGCTGATAATGAGTCGATTATAAGAATGGACCTGAAAGAGATACTGGAAGAAGCCGGACATACGGTGGTGGGCGAAGCCTCAGACGGGGAAAAGGCAGTTGACCTGGCCCGTAAACATCGCCCTGACCTTGTCATTATGGATATCAAGATGCCGGAAATGGACGGGATTACAGCAGCCAAAATTATTTCTACCGAGAAGCTGTCACCGGTTCTGCTGCTAACGGCTTTCAGTCAAAAAGAGATTGTGGAAAAAGCCAAGGACTCAGGGGTACTGGCATACCTGGTTAAGCCGGTAAAAGAAGCTAATTTATTCCCTGCTATGGAAATCGCCTTATCCCGGTTTCAGGAGTTTGCTGAATTGGAGCGTGAACTGGAAGAAGTCAAAAACTCGCTGGAAACCCGGAAAGTACTTGACCGGGCGAAAGGCGTTTTAATGGATGCCTACAGTTTAACCGAAAGTGAAGCCTACCGGCGCATTCAACAATATAGTATGAGTAAACGGAAATCCATTCGGGAGGTGGCTGCCGCCATTGTCGAATCAGCCACCCGCAAAAGGTAAATAGACGAATTTTGTGTCAGGACAGAGACTATTATGGTTTCTGGCCTGAAATTTTTTTGAAGGTTTAAAAAAAATTACGTATTTTTACCTAAATGCTCTTGATTTTTTGAAGCGAATTTTATATTATAAGTTATAGATTAGCACTCAACTCGAATGAGTGCTAACAAAAAACTGTTAATATTAACACACAATAAAGGGAGGTCTTTACATGATTAAGCCATTAGGCGACAGAGTAGTGATTGAAGCTTTGGCAAAGGAGGAAGTTACCAAGAGTGGTATCGTTCTTCCGGACACAGTTAAGGAGAAGCCGCAGGAAGGCAAGATTGTGGCTGTTGGTTCAGGCAAAACTCTGGAAAATGGTCAAAAGGTTGCCTTAGAGGTTAAGGTTGGCGACAAGGTTATTTTCTCCAAATATGCCGGCAATGAACTTAAGGTTGAGGGCAAAGAGTACCTCATTATCAGTGAAAGAGACATCCTGGCTGTAATTGAATAATCAGCTAATTATTATAAAGTGAAAGGTAGGTAATACATAAATGGCTAAACAAATTTTATTTGACGAAGAAGCTCGTCGGGCGCTTGAGAGAGGCGTAAACGCTCTGGCTAATGCTGTTAAAGTTACTTTGGGCCCTAAAGGCCGCAATGTAGTGCTTGATAAGAAATTCGGTGCTCCGGCAATCACTAATGACGGTGTAACCATCGCCCGTGATATTGACCTGGAAGATCCGTTTGAAAATATGGGTGCGCAGCTTGTTAAAGAAGTTGCTACCAAAACCAATGATGTTGCCGGTGACGGTACTACCACAGCCACTTTGCTTGCCCAAGCTATGATTCGTGAAGGCATGAAGAACGTAGCTGCCGGTGCCAACCCCATGATTCTGAAAAAAGGTATTCAGCAAGCGGTAAACGTACTTGTTGGCGAAATCAAAAATAGCTCCCAAAAAGTTGAAACTAAAGATGCTATCGCTCAAGTCGCCTCCATTTCGGCTGGTGACGAAGAGATTGGTTCATTGATTGCGGAAGCCATGGAAAAAGTCGGTAAAGATGGTGTTATCACCGTTGAAGAGTCCAAAACCATGGGTACTGACCTTGATGTGGTTGAAGGCATGCAATTTGACCGCGGTTACATTTCCCCGTACATGATTACCGATCCGGACAAAATGGAAGCCGTTCTTAACGATCCTTACATTCTGATTACCGACCGTAAAATCGGCGCCATTGCCGACCTGCTGCCGGTACTGGAGAAAGTAGTTCAGCAAGGCAAAGAACTCTTAATCATTGCTGAAGATGTGGAAGGCGAAGCTTTGGCTACCCTGGTGGTTAATAAACTCCGCGGCACCTTCCGCGCTGTAGCTGTTAAATCGCCTGGTTTTGGTGATCGCAGAAAGGCTATGCTGGAAGATATCGCCATTGTTACCGGTGGTGCTGTTATTACCGAAGAACTTGGCCGCAAACTTGACAGCGTAACTATGGAAGACCTTGGCCGTGCCCGTCAGGTTCGCGTATCCAAAGAGGAAACTACCATTGTTGACGGTAGTGGTCAGGCTGAAGAAATTAAAAAGCGTGTTAACCAAATTCGCGCTCAGATCGAAGAAACTACTTCTGATTTTGATAAAGAAAAGCTCCAGGAGCGTCTGGCCAAATTGGCTGGCGGCGTAGCCGTTATCCAAGTGGGTGCTGCTACTGAAGTTGAGCTTAAAGAGAAAAAACTGCGTATCGAGGATGCCCTGAATGCTACTCGCGCCGCTGTTGAGGAAGGCATTGTTGCCGGCGGCGGCACTACCTTCATCAGCATTCAAGCCAGCCTGGAAAACCTGAAGCTTGTCGGTGACGAAAAGACTGGTGTAGAGATTGTGAAACGGGCCATTGAAGAACCGGTACGCCAAATCGCTAACAACGCAGGTCTTGAAGGCTCGGTTGTTGTTGCCAATGTTAAAAAAGCCGGTAAGGGTGTTGGCTTCAATGCTCTGACTGAAGAATATGTTGACATGATTGCTGCAGGTATTGTTGACCCGGCGAAGGTTACTCGCTCGGCGCTGCAAAATGCTGCCAGCATCGCGGCTATGGTTCTCACTACCGAAACTCTCATTGCCGATAAGCCTGAGAAAGACGGCGGCGCTGCTGCTGCTATGGGCGGCATGGGCGGTATGGGTGGTATGGGCGGCATGGGCGGAATGATGTAGCCCCTTGCCCCTTAGAGCAGAATAATCTAATAATTAAGACAACCCCCTTCCCTGTGAAGGGGTTTTCTTATATAATACTAGTAGTCCACCAAGCCCATAAGATTATTCTAAGCAGCCTTACGGAGGTAATACATTGGAATACAATCATATTGAACAAAGCCGCATACCTGCCTGCACGCTTGATGAACAGTTATTTACTAAGCTATGGGGTATTTTCAGTCAGGATGGAGAGTTCCTCTGGCATGCTACCATTGGTGAAAATGATGATCTCTTAGGCAAACAGGAATTAGAAGAACGCCCGGTTCAGGCGATTGAGAGCTGGGAGCAGCTTATTGCTGTTGCCAGGAAGATGCCGCGGATAGATCAACTTACGCTGACCGTGGAAGTGCCGGAAAAGGGGACAATCGCCATTGCCCTGAAAAACTTTGTTCCCTGCAGTGGCAAGCTTATTGTCACCGGTGCAGAGGAACAGTGGGTCAATGACCGGTTTGACGACTGTATGGCGTTGTTTACCGCCAGAAAAAAAACATTTAACACGTTGCTGTATACCCGGTTGGGGTTTGATGTTGTCCAAACAGTCATTCCACTCGGCAGTATGTTTGTCATTGTTTTACTGGCTGCTGTGTTTTTTATTCCTGTCGAAATTAGGATCAGCGAGTGGTATTGGTGGATAACGGGGGCTACCATTATTATAACTTTGCGCTCCGCCTATTCGGTATCCAACTGGCTTATTGTTTATTTCATGAACAAATACCCATATATAAAGTGGCAAGGGCGGTAGTACTAGCATAAACCCCGTGCCTGACGCATACATACTTAGTATCTTATCTGTATTAAAACTCTGTTAATTTAGCACAGATGAGGTATTAGTAGAGCTGCGGAAGGAGGGGGATATATGATTATCAGCTTGCGCCGCCTATTTAATAACCGGAATGTTTTCTATAGTATTATTGGATTATTTGCCATATCTGCCATGTATGTGCAGGTAGCTGACGTAGTTTCAGGCGGGCCGATTGCTATTGCGGGGACTCGTACCGACCAAAAGGTAGTGGCGCTTACGTTTGACCATTCCTGGGGAAACAAATTCACTCCATCCATTCTGGATACCTTGCAGAAAAATAATATCAAATCAACATTCTTTATTATGGGGCCATGGGCGACAAAGTTTCCGGAAGTGGCGCAGCGTATAGCCCAAGACGGTCATGAAGTTGCCAGCCACGGGCATCGGCATGAAAATTACGGCGACATGTCGCCTGAATGGGTGAAAGAAGATATCAGCAAAGCCCATGCTCAGATTAAAGAAGTCACCGGCGTCGAACCACGGCTGCTGCGACCGCCCAATGGCCATTACAGTCAGAAATCATTAAAAGCTACCGACGAGCTTGGCTATAAAACAATTATCTGGAATGTCGATTCGCTGGACTGGAAAAACCCCGGCCGGGATGTAATTGTCGAAAGAGTAATGAAACGCCTGAAACCGGGAGCCATTATTTTGATGCATGCTTCCGACACTCCGGTACAGACAGCCGATGCCCTGCCTATTCTCGTGGAGAAGATTCGGGCCGAGGGATATACCTTTGTTACGGTTGGCGAATTGTTAGAAAAATACAGTGATAAAGGAATACAGAGACACTAGTACCCAGGGATTGTCCTACGTTGCTTATAGTGACGGTAGTAACTGTCATTGTAGCAAGCTAGGGCAATCTCTTTTTTTATCCTTATTTTCCTACCAGGGAGGATTTTGGCGATATATGGCGAACTTGATATGATTGCATAAAGTACCGGGCTTACGCCGATAATTACATTCAGGCAGTTTGTTATTTTTATATAGTAATTACTCGCAGGTAGACAAGCCTTAGTCACTAATTTGGAGCTAATTAAAGGAGGATATTACATGACGACCGGCAAACAAGAAATGATTTTGGTCATGGATTTTGGCGGCCAGTACAGCCAGCTAATTGCCAGACGGATTCGCGAATGCGGAGTTTATTGTGAAATAGTACCTTTCAACACCAGTGTTGATAAAATACGCCAGCTGGCCCCTAAAGGCATTATTTTTTCCGGCGGACCATCCAGTGTTTATGGTGAAAATGCACCTAAGTGCGATCCCCAGATATTTGAAATCAACTTGCCAGTCTTGGGAATTTGTTATGGTATGCAGCTCACCGCGCACACGTTGGGCGGTAAGGTAGCCCATGCCACTTCCCGCGAATATGGCAATACCAAACTGTTTGTTGATAAAAATGACGCTATTTTTGCGGAAATTACCGGTGAAACCCAAGTATGGATGAGCCATGGCGATTATATTGCCGAACCACCGGCAGGTTTTATCATTACCGCCCATACCGACAGTACACCGGTGGCTGCTATGCAAGACAGTGCCAGAGGTATTTACGGAGTACAGTTTCATCCCGAGGTAGTACATACCCCGGAAGGTATGCATATGCTTAAAAACTTCCTGTTTACTATTTGCGGTTGTACCGGGGAGTGGAATATGGGCTCTTTTGTCGATCAGTCGATAGCTAAAATCAGGGCGCAGGTAGGCAATAAACGGGTACTGTGCGCGTTAAGCGGCGGTGTGGATTCTTCCGTAGCCGCTGTACTGGTGCATCGTGCAATCGGTGATCAACTGACTTGTGTGTTTGTTAACCACGGTTTTCTGCGTAAAGGCGAGGCAGAACAGGTTGTTAAGACCTTCCGGGACGGCTTTAAAATGAATTTGGTGTATGTGGATGCTGTTGAACGGTTTATGACGCGCTTGAACGGTATCACTGAACCTGAACAGAAACGCAAAATTATTGGCGAAGAATTTATTCGGGTTTTTGAAGTTGAAGCTGCTAAATTAGGCGAAATTGACTATTTGGTGCAGGGTACTTTATATCCTGATGTTATTGAAAGCGGTACTGCCACTGCGGCTGTTATTAAGAGCCATCACAATGTGGGCGGTCTGCCGGAAGATATGAAGTTTGAACTTGTCGAACCGCTTAGAGACCTGTTTAAGGACGAGGTTCGGGAATTAGGGCGCGAACTGGGACTGGCAGAGGATATCGTTTACCGTCAGCCTTTCCCGGGGCCGGGCCTGGCGATACGGATTATCGGTGAGATCACGGAAGAACGTCTGGAAATTCTCCGTGAAGCTGATTCCATCGTATATCAGGAGATCAGAAACGCGGGCTTGTATCGCAAAGTGTGGCAGTCCTTCGCCGTGCTTCCGGCTATGAAAAGTGTCGGCGTTATGGGTGATGAGCGGACATACGCATATACTGTTGGGCTTAGAATTGTCGAGAGCGAAGATGGCATGACTGCCGACTGGGTACGTTTGCCCTATGAGGTGCTTGATAGCATCTCACGGCGCATTGTCAATGAAGTTAAAGGCGTAAACCGGATAGTTTATGATATTACTTCCAAACCACCCTCTACAATTGAATGGGAATAGTAAGAGAAAACCTCGAGAACCTTGATTTATCAAGCTTCTCGAGGTTGATTTTTGTTCGTGGTATTATAATGGTACTATTATATAGTATAAATACTATCCTGATATAGCAACAAAAACCTCAGGCTATCTGAGGTTTTTGTTGCTATATCAAATCAATTAATTCATCACAGGAGACATTTAAAACTTTTGCAAATGCCCTGAGTTCAATATCTGTTACAAAGCGTGCTCCGCTCTCAATTCGTTGGATTGCATTCTTATCAATATCCAAACCTTGCATTTGCAGCTTATCTGCCAGTTCTCTTTGAGAAGTTTTGGGAACTAAACCTATTCTTATTTTTCTGATATTGCTTCCGCATAAATTGTTTTTGCCATCAGCAGATTTATTTTTATACATTATACACCCCAAGTGACATTTACTACTTGTCATTTGGTTTATTTTACTGTATGATTAGTACATAAATGACATTTACTGAATGTCATTTATGTAAAAAATATATTTTTTGCATAAGGCCTATATTGCTAATGAAAAACTACAACAACGTATATATGTTATGATTGTTGCACTGGTGTTGCGTAAAGCTGCATACCTTTAGCACAACTAGCTTTATTGATGAGCGGAGTGAATTAGATATGAATAATATGAATTATAACTACGCATCCAATTGTCGAGTAATTCGAAAGTCGTATGGGGAGTATCACATAACAATAACTGTTGAGCTTCCAGAAGATAAATTGAACCAAGACAGCAAAAGCATAATCATCCAAATGATGTCAGAACTTAGTGGAGATCTTTTGAATGATCTAAAATTCAATAGTTCGCGGAAAAAGTAAAATTAAAAACAAAGCTGCCAAAGATTAATGCCAAACTTTGTCCCTGTTTATTGCAAAATGAGTGCCGTTACCTAATGACATCATGTCAAGGTTGCGGCATTTTGACATTTACGATTGCCAGCCGGAGTTTTTCCGTATCGAGGTCTGATTGTTTGCGGTATACTAAGGACAACATTGAAATAAGAGGAAGGTAGGCATAACTTATGGCCACTACCTCGTAAAACAGAAGAATATTTCAGAATTTTGCAATAGAATCAGAAGATATTCTCCCATAATTGAATATGATGAAAAAAATAAATAGCATATGCTAAATAACTATTTACAAGATATAGTATATCATATTAAAATGTTTATGAACCGATATGCTGATGTTAATCAGAAAGGGGTAGTTATAAGTGGCTAAACTTGTGTATTTATTCAAAGAGGGAAGTGCTGACAGGAAAGCTCTTCTTGGAGGAAAAGGTGCCAATCTGGCAGAGATGACCAATATCGGGTTGCCTGTACCTCCCGGAATGACCATTACCACCGAAGCTTGCACGGAGTATTACCGGTTGGGGCGGAAACTGCCTGAAGGTTTGCTGGATGAGGTTAAGAGCAAACTGGCTGTTGTCGAAGAACAGGCCGGCAAGAAATTCGGTGACTTAGCCAATCCGCTATTGGTATCGGTACGGTCTGGTGCGATGTTCTCCATGCCAGGCATGATGGATACTATTTTAAATTTGGGCCTTAACGAAGAAACTGTTCAATCGGTAGGGAAAAATACAGGCAACCTCAGATTTGCGTATGATGCTTATCGCCGTTTTATCCAGATGTTTAGTGATGTTGTGCTGGAGATTCACAAATATGAGTTTGAAGAAATTCTCGACAGACAAAAAGATGAGCAAGGTATACGGTATGACCAGGAGCTCACCGTTGAATCTTTACGCAGCATTATTAACAAGTATAAAGAATTAGTGAAAGCCAAGACCGGCAAACCTTTCCCGGAGAATCCTTTTGATCAATTGGCGATGGCTATTGAAGCAGTGTTCCGTTCCTGGAATAACGACAGGGCAATAGTATATCGTAACTTAAATAAAATTGATCATGACCTGGGGACAGCAGTAAATATTCAGTCCATGGTATTCGGCAATATGGGCAATGATTCAGGTACCGGTGTAGCCTTTACCCGCAATCCTTCCACTGGTGAAAATTTATTGTATGGCGAGTTTTTAACCAATGCCCAAGGGGAAGATGTAGTGGCAGGTATCCGTACTCCCCGTCCCATTAGCCAGCTAGAGGACGAGATGCCGGAAGTGTATGCTGACTTTGTCAGGATTGCCCGGCTCTTGGAAACTCACTATAAAAATATGCAGGATATTGAATTTACCATTGAACGCGGGCGTTTATATATCCTCCAAACCCGTAACGGCAAACGGACGGCGCAAGCCAGTGTGCGAATTGCCTATGAATTGGCGCAGGAAGGTTTGATTAACAGGGAACAAGCCTTGTTATTAGTTGAACCGGGACAGCTTGATCAATTGTTGCATCGTCAGATTGACGGCGATGCTGTGCTTAATGTGGTTGCCAAAGGATTGCCGGCATCACCGGGAGCGGCTTCCGGTCAGGTGGTATTTGATGCTGATGAAGCTGAGCGTATGGGTAAGGCCGGCAAGACGGTATTGCTGGTACGTACCGAGACAACGCCTGATGATATTCATGGCATAGTTGCTGCGCAAGGGATTTTGACCAGCAGGGGCGGCATGACCAGCCACGCAGCAGTAGTGGCGCGCGGCATGGGTAAGCCGTGTGTGTGCGGTTGTGAAGCTATTCAGATTGATTATGTAAAAGAAGAACTCAATATTGGGACTACAATAGTAAAAAAAGGGGAAGTAGTCTCGATCGATGGTGCAACCGGACGGGTAATTTTAGGGCAGGTGCCGATGAAAGACCCGGAAATTTCGGCAGAATATACTGCACTCTTAGAATGGGCTGATCAATATAGGCGCCTGGGGGTAAAAGCCAATGCTGATACTCCGGAAGATGCGTTAAAAGCCCGCGAATTTGGCGCAACGGGAATTGGCCTGACCCGGACAGAGCATATGTTTATGGCTCAGGACAGACTGCCTTATGTTCAGCAAATGATTTTGGCTGAATCTTTGGAAGGGCGTCAAGAAGCATTGCGTCACCTTCTGCCAATCCAGCAAAACGATTTTTATGGAATTTTAAAAGCCATGGAAGGGTATGATGTGTGCATCAGACTGTTAGATCCACCCTTACATGAATTCCTGCCCAGTGTGGAGGATTTGCTGGTCGAAACGACCACGCTCAAAATAACAGGGGAAAATCCGGCACTGTTAGAAGAAAAGCTGCATTTATTAAAGAAAGTGCGCGGACTGCACGAATTTAACCCTATGCTTGGACACCGTGGCTGCCGCCTGGGGATTTCCTTCCCGGAAATTTATGAAATGCAAATACAAGCCATTTTTAATGCTGCCGCTGCACTAACCCGTGAAGGCTGCAAGGTGTTGCCTGAAGTTGAAATACCGCTGGTTATGGATGTTAATGAAATGAAATTCTTCAGAGAGAGAGTTACAACTATTGCTAAAGAAACCATGGATAGAGAGGGGGTTACCTTCCATTACTCTGTTGGTCTGATGATTGAACTGCCGCGCGCGGCAATGTTAGCTGATGAGCTTGCCGAGTTTAGTGACTTTTTTACCTTTGGTACTAATGACCTGACGCAAACTACTTTCGGGTTTAGCCGTGATGATGCGGAAGGCAAGTTCTTGCCAGACTATCTGGATAATAAAATACTCAAAGACAATCCATTTATTACTCTTGATCGCAAAGGTGTAGGCAGACTTATGCGCATGGCTGTTGAAAGCGCACGCAAGGTCAAGCCTGAAATTGAATTTGGCATTTGTGGTGAACATGGCGGTGAACCCAACTCGGTTAGGTTCTGTCATGAAATTGGTTTGAATTTTGTAAGTTGTTCGCCTTACCGCGTACCGCTGGCCAGATTAGCGGCTGCTCAGGCTGCAATTAGTGACGGCGAGGTTGTCGGCACCAGATAGCAGCAAGCAGAATATATCTTCGGAAAAGTGATCACAGCGATGCGTTAGCGTCGCTGTGATCACTTTGTTCGATGGTCAAGAGTCGACAAAGCAGATTATTACATATCCGGGGTATATTATTTCTTGTAATTAATAAGAATAAGTATGTTGACAGCAGCTTGGCAGCTATGCTAATATAAGAAAGTCGCTGATTGCTGCGACAAAATATTCCAGAATGAATTAAAAAATAACAACAAAGATTATGTTGACATGGTGTAATAAACGTGGTAACATAAACAAGCTGTCACTGAGGCGGTGAGCGCCGGTGGCACTAGCGGTTCCCTGAAAACTGAACAATGTAAGTAATGCATCATAAAAGCCAAATGTGCGGTGCTCAATGAGCACTTTAAATGATTTCTTTAAACTTTATGAGCCACAAAAGGCTCCATAAATAAACTTTTATGGAGAGTTTGATCCTGGCTCAGGACGAACGCTGGC
>NZ_BMBX01000035.1:0-31980 GCF_014634905.1 Sporomusa sp. GT1
TGAACAAATATGTTTTTACAAAGCCACTATTTCTTGCCATGAGGAATTTCAAATTACACAAAATTATCCGCAGACCCGACTTCCAGCTTTTGATGTGCTGGGGTTTTTGCTTGAGCTATTTAAAGGGTTTTGTGTTTTATATACTGTTACTAATTTGGCTGCCCAGCATTATCGCACTAAACTATTGGTGCTACTGCACGAATCTTCAGGGCCGAACCATGTCGGCATCATGTTTTTCCTGGTGTTAGCCGGACTGGCTATGATTTTTCCCATACAGTTGCCTTACTTAGATGTTTTCTTTTTTGATTTACGGTTGTCTGTTATCATTTTATCCACTTTATATATAGGTGTGGCAGATAGTTTTATTGTTGCGACCGCAACCTTGGTGTTCCGTATGTTAAAAGGCGGACTTGACTGGATATGGTGGGCTGCCGGAATCTATGTGTATGTGGCCAGCGCTTATCTGATTATCAAGAACATACGATCCAGGAACCTCGGTTTATTTGCGGCTTCTGTTGTTATTACCGCTCTCCATCTTGGATTACTGGCAATTTTATCAGCTTATCATCCCGGATTTAATTTTGTATCTCCGTTTGTAGCAGCAGATAATTTTCTATTATTGGCCATGACCTTGTTAATGAGTATTCCTTTGTCGGTGCATATGCTTGATTTGTCTCTTAGCCGCATTTTAGCTTTTCAAAACCAGTATAGCGAGCTTCAGTATAAGGCCGATACCGACGGACTGACTGGATTATTGAACCGGCGGCGTTTTCAGGAATTATTTAGTCAATTGCCGGCATTATATCCGGGTAAACCGTTATCAGTACTGATGATTGATGTTGATGAATTTAAAAAATACAATGATACTTTTGGGCATCCGCAAGGGGATGTGGTTTTACGACGTCTTGCCGCCCTGCTTGCAAATAATGTGAGAGAATCCGATATAGTTACCCGATACGGCGGGGAAGAATTTATTATTGGCTTGCCTAACACAGCCGCACAAGAAGCCGTAAGGATTGCAGAAACTATTCGGGGAGCAATCGAGAATACTCCCTTTTACGGACGGCAAATAACGGTTTCTATTGGAATTATGTCCTGTACAACTAGTGACATTTCGATGGAAACAATGATTGCCGGAGCTGATACGCAATTGTATCGAGCTAAGAAAGCAGGACGTAATCAGGTATGTTTAGAATTTGTCATATAACAGTAATTTAAATATAGAAAAAAACCTTGTCAAAATTGACAAGGTTTTTTTCTGGTGGCGGCGCAGGGATTTGAACCCCGGACACTTCGGGTATGAACCGAATGCTCTAGCCAGCTGAGCTACGCCGCCGTATTAAAATGGAGCTAGTGACCGGGATTGAACCGGTGACCTTATCCTTACCAAGGATACGCTCTACCGACTGAGCTACACCAGCGTTGGTTGCGGGGACAGGACTTGAACCTGTGACCTTCGGGTTATGAGCCCGACGAGCTACCAACTGCTCCACCCCGCGATGAGATTTTTTGTCACAAATTAAATTATATAGTATACCGGATACTATGTCAATCTATTTTAAAACACCATTTTAAAAAAATGTTATATCAAACCTGATAAAGTGATACTTATTGCCAGTAAGACGGCATTGACTCCTGTCAATAAATGGTGTATATTAAATTATTGTACTGTTTACGTTATTATGATACTGCCATTACTAGTCTTGATAAGATTATTCCCGCTAATTGGATAGATATGCTGTAATTTCAACAGACTAACTTTAGGAGGCAGAAATGTCAAATATTATTCCCGAAATTGTTAAACGCCGCACCTTTGCCATTATATCCCACCCGGACGCCGGTAAAACCACATTAACTGAAAAACTGCTGCTTTACGGCGGCGCCATCCGGCTGGCCGGTTCTGTAAAAGCCAGAAAAGCGCAGAAACACGCGGTATCTGACTGGATGGAAATTGAGAAACAGCGTGGTATTTCAGTAACCTCCAGTGTACTGCAATTTGATTACGACGGTTTTCGTGTTAACATATTAGATACTCCTGGTCACCAGGACTTTAGTGAGGACACGTACCGCACCTTGATGGCTGCCGACAGTGCGGTAATGCTTATTGACGCGGCTAAAGGCGTTGAAGACCAAACAAAAAAACTGTTTCAGGTTTGTAAGCAGCGGGGTATACCAGTATTCACCTTTGTTAATAAGCTTGACCGCTATGGACGCAATCCCTTTGAATTGATGGAAGAAATAGAAAAGGTTCTCGGCATTCGGGCCTATCCGATGAACTGGCCTATTGGCATTGATGGCAACTACAGCGGTGTTTATATACGCGAGCAGGCGCAGATTGAATTATTCGAACACAGCGGCGTTCACGGACAATGTGCTTTGCCTTCAACAAAAGGCGGTGTGGATGATCCGGCTTTTAAAGAATTGCTTGGTGATGAAATTCATCAGGCATTATGTGACGACATTGAACTGTTGGATATGGCCGGGGAGGAGTTTGATTTTGCTAAAGTAGCCGGCGGCGAACTTACTCCCATGTTCTTTGGCAGTGCCATGACCAATTTTGGTGTAAGACTGTTCCTGGAAGACTTTTTACGATTAGCTCCTGCACCGATGCCGAGAGAATCGTCTGAAGGGTTGATTGCTCCGGACGATGAAAAGTTTTCAGCATTTGTATTTAAAATTCAGGCCAATATGAATCCGGCTCACCGGGACCGTCTGGCTTTTATGAGAATATGTTCCGGTAAGTTTGAACGGGGTATGGCTGTATATCATGCACAGTCGGGAAAATCGGTGAAGCTAGCCCAACCACAACAGTTTTTAGCTCAAGAGCGAACCATCATTGATGAGGCGTATCCGGGAGATATTGTGGGGCTGTTTGATCCTGGAATTTTTGGGATTGGCGATACGCTGTGCCAGGAAGGCTTCGAGTTTACTTTCCGGGACTTTCCGGTATTTCCCCCCGAGCAATTTGCCAGGGTTCAGGCTAAAGATACCATGAAGCGCAAACAATTTATCAAAGGCATGACCCAGCTTACCCAGGAAGGGGCTGTTCAGGTATTCCGCCAACCGGATTATCCGGTAGAATCTTTTATCATTGGGGTTGTCGGCTCATTGCAGTTTGAGGTACTGGAGTACCGTCTTAAACACGAATATGGTGTGGATATCTTAATGAACAAGCTGCCGTACTCCATCGCCAGATGGCTCTATGGTCCAAACCTTGATGTAAAGTCTATGAAAAATATGGACAATGGACTTTTGATCCAGGATATAAAAGACCGGCCGGTCGCATTAATTAGTAATGAGTGGCAGCTCAGATGGGTCATGGAACGCAACCCGGATATTGAGTTTTTGATTGTGCCTGAAGACGCGCGACAAGCGTAAAGGAGGTAGGGTGTATGTACAGCTTTCCTTTAGAATTGGATGAAGTCATCATCAAGAAATGTCTTGCCAGTTATACTTGTAACGGAGATGTTTTAAACGGAGCGCTCTATTTGACAGACAACCGTCTGGTTTTTGTTGGTTATGCGCTTAGCATTACCAATAAATATATGGAGGAAGTACCGCTGACCCATATTAAGGAATTGCAGGCAGTAAAGACTTTTTTCGTTATTCCCAATGCGTTACAGGTGGTTACTATTCAGGATAAAGTAATTAAATTTGTTGTAAAAGGCCGTAATGAATGGCTTGAGGCTGTTAACAACCAATTAAGGGCAGTTAACTAAATCGATAAAACACTTTGCTCCCCTCATTGTATGCAAATAAGCTCTGAAACATATACTATATGAGAAGGGAGTGAGGGTGGTGAAGTTACTTTCGATCGGCCTGAACGGAACAACCGGAAATATTAGGGAAAAGCTGGAATGCGACTGTAAAACGCTGACCCAAGAAGGCTTCCGTGTAGTCATAGAAGAGCTTGATAAAGGCGGCTATACATTTCTTGGTTTAAATATCAGTGATGGCGAGTTATCATTTCGCAATTATGAGCGAATAAAGAATGTGCTGAAAAATAGTGTATCCCAGATACTCGCTGATTGGATCATTAGTAATGAAGAACATAAAATCATCAATAAGATGGTTACCAACAATTACTTTTATTTTAACCATGACGAACGGGCTGTAGTCGAATCAAATACCTTAAAAGTACTTGGTGTCTGTCCGGCAGTGCGTTATAAGCTAATATTGTCCCGTATTTTAGAATATCTGGATAATCACCATGTGCTGGTACTGGAGGGCTTCCTAAATTTTCGTCTCAAAGATTACCGCCTGCACCTGTCAGAGGTTATTGATAATGTTGTTGACGATTTTATGATGGAGCTTGAGTACAAGGAATTTATACGGGTTTTGCGCTATTTTGTCGATGTTCAGGAGCCGCGGGTAGAAGAGGCTCATCTGGTTATTAATAGCCCTGGCGTATTCCAAATTTATGACTCACACGGTAAAATAATAAATAATCAATATGTAGAGAACTCGCTAATGCCGAATTGTAATACCGATGATGCTGATAATCTTAACTATGAAGATTTGGTAGTAAGCGCCTTAATAACTATTGCTCCACGTAATATCATGGTACATACCAGTGACCGGCTGAGCGACAAAGAGGTCCTGGAGACAATCAAGAGTGTGTTTGAAGGGCGTGTCGTAGTGTGCGAGGGTTGCGAACTGTGTATTCCTGCCGGTAAATCTACCCATACGGAGTTGTAACCTTGACAATACCGCTCAACTCGTATATAATTTTTGATAATTAAATACTGCTGTTGAACAGTGATGCCGAGGATATGATTATGTTTTGAAGGGCGTCCAGAGAGAAGATGTCACAGGCTGAAAACATCTTTACGCATACCATGCATGATTACCACCTCTAAACTGCCTAGCCGAACTTAAGTAAGCTTTGCCGGGGTATTTCCCCGTTATCAAAATCTGAGATGGCGTTTTGCCAAAACAGGGTGGAACCACGGGTATAAAACTCTCGTCCCTACAGGGACTGGGAGTTTTTTTATTTTTGTTAGTAGGAGGCTGTCGAAAATGAACAAAATTAATATGACATTAAAAGACGGAGCAGTGCGTGAACTTAAGCAGGGAATAACACTGGCAGAGGCTGCTGCCTCAATTAGCCGCAACCTGGCGAAAGCTGCACTGGTTGCTAAAGTAGATGGACAAGTGACCGATTTGTCTGCTGAATTGGAACAAGATGCAGCTGTCGAATTTTTTACATTTGAAGATGCGGAAGGTAAAGATGCTTTACGTCATACCTCTTCCCACATTTTGGCTCAGGCTGTTAAACGCCTGTATCCTGATGCTAAATTAGGGATTGGTCCGGCTATTGCCAATGGCTTTTACTATGACTTTGATACTGCCCATACATTCACGCCTGAGGATTTAGAAAAAATTCAGGCGGAAATGGAAAAAATCGTTAAGGCAAACTTACCGCTTGAGCGAATGACACTCAGTCGTGAGGAAGCCATTAAGCTGTTTGGCGAACAAGGGGAAAGCTATAAACAAGAGCTGATTCGTGATCTGCCGGAAGATGTGGAAATATCTATCTATAAGCAAGGCGAATTTATAGATTTATGTGCCGGGCCGCATGTTCAGTCTACCGGACGCGTTAAGGCAATTAAGCTGCAAAGTATTGCCGGCGCTTACTGGCGCGGGGACGAAAAAAGGAAAATGCTGCAGCGTATTTATGGTACTTCCTTTGAAAAGAAGGCAGATTTGGATGCCTATATAACCATGATGGAGGAAGCCGCCAAGCGGGATCACCGCAAGCTTGGCCGTGAACTTGATCTATTCAGCATCCAGGAAGAAGGTCCGGGTTTTCCTTTCTTTCATCCCAAAGGAATGGTTATCCGTAATGAACTGGAAGCTTTCTGGCGCAAGCTGCATATTAAGTATGGCTATCAAGAAATCAAAACTCCGATTATCCTGCACCAAAAACTATGGCAGCAATCAGGGCACTGGGATCACTATCGTCAGAACATGTATTTTACCGAAATTGACGAAGAAGGTTATGCGGTAAAACCGATGAACTGTCCTGGTGGTATTTTGGTATACCGTACTCAGCACCACAGCTATCGTGATTTTCCGCTTCGCACCTGCGAGTTGGGACTTGTTCACAGGCATGAAATTTCCGGAGCGCTGCACGGACTTATGCGCGTACGCAGCTTTACGCAGGATGATTCTCATATCTTCATGCTGCCTTCCCAGATTAAGAACGAAATTAAGAAGGTTATCGAACTCTTTAATACCGTATACAGTGTCTTTGGCTTATCCTATCATGCTGAATTGAGTACTAAACCGGAAAAGGCCATGGGGTCTGATGAAATCTGGGAAACAGCAACAACTGCGCTGAAAGAGGCGATGGAAGAGCTGAACATGCCTTTCAAAATTAATCCAGGGGATGGCGCTTTTTATGGTCCGAAAATTGATTTTCACTTAAAAGACTCCATCGGACGTACCTGGCAATGCGGCACTATTCAGCTTGACATGCTGATGCCGGAAAAATTTGATCTTACCTATATTGGCGAAGATGGTCAAAAACATCGCCCGGTAATGATCCATCGCGTTGCCTATGGCAGCATAGAGCGCTTTATCGGTATTTTGATCGAGCATTATGCCGGCGCTTTTCCGATGTGGCTTGCTCCAGTGCAGGCTAAGATTCTGCCGATTAGTGAGCGTCATGCCGGTTATGCCCAAGAAATCGCCCAGGCGATGCGTGATCAAGATATTCGGGTAGAAGTAGATGACCGCAATGAAAAAATCGGCTATAAGATTCGTGAAGCTCAGCTGCAAAAAACACCTTATATGCTGGTTGTGGGCGATAAAGAAGCCGAATCCCGTACTGTGTCTGTTCGTAAACGGGGAGAAGGCGATATTGGAGCAATGCCTGTTGAACAATTTATAACCACAGCCATTGCCGAAATTATTGCCAAGAGCTGACAAGGAAAATCCATAAAGATTTGAAAAAAGCTTGACTTCCTTGCCGATAGGTGTTAACATTATCAGGTAATTGAATTTTGCATTAAGCAGAAGCCATCCGCTTCTCACCTTACGACGCCTGGGAGCAGTTAGTAAGGTAACAGTAGGCAATCATTTGATATGCTATTACGCGGGTGGTTTATACCACCCGCTTTTTATTTTATTTGACAAATATCAGGAGGTGAGCGGCAATTAGCAAAGAAACTTTAAAGATCAATGAAGAAATTCGCGCCAGGGAAATTCGATTGGTCGGCAACGCCAATGAACAGTTAGGGATTATGTCGCTGAGAGACGCGTTACGTTTAGCAGCTGAGCAAAATCTTGACTTAGTCGAAGTAGCACCAACTGCCAAACCGCCAGTATGCCGGATTATGGATTTCGGTAAATTCAGGTATGAGCAGCAAAAACGCGACAAAGAAGTCAAAAAGAAGCAAAAGGTAATTACGCTTAAAGAGGTTAAACTCCGTCCGAATATTGAGGACCATGATTTTAATGTTAAGCTGAAAAATGCCCAGCGTTTCTTGGAAGATGGCGATAAAGTCAAGGTAACTATCATGTTCAGAGGTAGAGAACTTTCTCATCCCGAACTTGGTAAGCAAGTGCTTGTAAGAATGGCAACCTTGCTTAAGGATATGGCTAATATCGAACGTGAGGCTAAGCTCGAAGGTAAAAATATGATTATGATTGTAGCTCCTAAGCCCAACACTACGCAATCCAGCACATAAATAGAAAGGGGATATCCAATAATGCCAAAAATGAAAACCCGTAGAAGTGCCGCAAAACGCTTTAGAGTGACTGGCAGCGGTGAATTTAAACGCGCCAAAGCTTTCAAGAGCCATATTCTTGAGAAAAAATCTCCGGCCCGTAAACGCAACCTGCGTAAAGCCACTATGGTTAGCAAGTCTGATCATGAGCGCGTAGTAAAAATGCTTCCTTACGCATAGAATCAAACAATTTATTTATAAGTACATCAGGAGGTATGTGACATGCCAAGAGTTAAAAAAGGTGTTACTGCACATAGACGACATAAAAAGATTCTTAAATTAGCCAAAGGCTATCGCGGTTCCAAGAGCAAGCTGTTTAAAAAAGCAAATGAAACAGTGATGAAAGCTCTGTATTATGCCCGCCGCGACCGCCGCGCCAAAAAAGGTGATTTCCGTAAATTATGGATTACCCGGATTAATGCTGCCGCTCGTATTAACGGTATCTCCTACAGCCAGCTGATCAATGGACTGAAAAAAGCCGGGGTAGAAGTTAACCGTAAAATGTTAGCCGACATGGCAGTTAACGATATGCCTGCATTTGGTAAACTGGTAAGCACTGCAAAAGAACAACTGTAAATTTCAATCAAAACTTCCGGATAATTCCGGGAGTTTTTTATTTTATCCTGATAGAAAGTATAACTTTCGCCTGGATAAGGGCAACATCGGCTTCCACCCTTCGCTGAGGCTCGGCGCAAGCCGTGTTTTCTTTATGGATGTATAATATTTATAAATATAGGAATTACTATAGGCAATTCAATAAACGTTTTAGCAATAAAATCCATAAATGGAGACTTGATTCAGATGGGTTTTGACCCCAGCTGAATCTTAGTCGGAATTATCCAGGGACTTAGCCGCTCGCCTGTGCCTGTAGGGGTATAACTCCCAGCTTGCAGAAGCGGGAGTCTTAGAGCGGGTTAGTCATCAGATAAAAAGATTATGTAGTGTGAAAAATTTGATTTTTTTAAATTTTTATTATAATGGCAGGTTTTTTTAGGGTAGTGGCGAATAAAATGGATATAGGAGAATTCCAGTACAACTACATATTGGCGTAATAAAACAAAAAGGAGGAGTTAGACTTGGCCCTGGTAACAATGAAAGAATTACTTCAGGATGCAAGAAAAAGAAAGTATGCTGTAGGCGGTTTTAACGTATTTAATTTTGAGACTTTAGGCGCGGTTATTGAGGTGGCAGAAGAACTAAAAACTCCCCTGGTGCTTGGCATTCCCGAGCGTTTGTTTAAATTTGTCGATGTTGATACCCTGAGTGCTGCCATGAGCAGAGCTGCGCAGAAGGCTTCTGTGCCTGTTGCGCTCCACCTTGACCATGGTTATACTTATGAAGGAGTGATGAAAGCCATTCGCTGGGGCTTCACTTCTGTTATGTTTGATGGTTCAGCCCTGGCTTTTGAGGACAACTTAAAACGTACCAAAGAAATTACCCGCATAGCCCATTCTCTCGGTGTATCTGTCGAGGGTGAATTGGGCTATGTTGGTTGTTACGGCAATATTCACGATATACAAGAGGAAAATTTGGTTAAACCTGAACTGGCCCAGAGTTTTGTGGAAAAAACTAAAGTGGATGCTTTGGCAGTGGCCGTAGGGACTAACCACGGCGTGTACCGCGGCGGTACTAAACTTAACTTCTCCCGTTTATCGGAGCTCAACAATGCGGTAAACGTACCCTTGGTTATGCATGGTGGCTCAAAACTGACCAGAGAGGAATATCAAAGCTCAATTCAGTCAGGTATAACAAAAGTCAACATTGCCACCGATATGTCAATGGCTGCCGGCGAAACCTTAAGAAATGAACTTACTAAAAATCAGTCTGCCAATTACATTCAACTCATGTCAACAGTAAAAAAAGGTGTAAAAGATTCAGTCCGCCGGTATATGCTATCCTTTGACTGCATCTCAAAGGCAATATAGCAAAAAAAACAATTATTTAATACCCCCGGTATTGGAAAACCGGGGGTATTTTTATGCCTGCTGCAAATTAGTTTATGCCAAATCTTGTTTACTTTTCTTGTTTTGGGTATAATCTTTAAGTATAGCTGAATGCAGAGGTGGAAATTTTGGCGCATAAAATCGCTAATTTGCTTAATATCGCAGAGTGGAAACTTACTCCCTATCAGGTATTGGTGTTGAGTTTTGCCGGACTGATACTAGTAGGAACTTTGCTTTTGATGACACCCTTGGCTTCCGTCACCGGTGAGGGCCTGAGCTTTGTGGATGCTCTGTTTACCGCGACATCGGCTGTTTGCGTAACTGGTTTGACAGTGGTCAATATTGGTACATATTTTTCCCTGTTTGGACAACTTGTTTTAATTAGCCTGGTTCAGGTAGGCGGTCTGGGAATTATGGCTATGACTACCCTGATGGCAATACTGATAGGCAAAAGGATCAATCTGAAGGAACGGCTGTTGATGCAAGAAGCTTTGAATCAACTTACCGTAGCCGGTGTTGTACGTCTTACCCAGTATATTATCAAGGTGACTCTGCTCATTGAATTTATTGGCGGTACTTTTTTGGCTATTCGTTTATACTCCGATTTGGGACTTAAGGGGATTTACTTTGGCTATTGGCATGCAGTTTCTTCATTCTGTAATGCGGGATTTGACTTATTTGGCAGCGTAACCGGTAATTTTTCCAGTGCCATAGGCTATGCAGAGGATATTGTTGTCAATCTTATTATAACCTTCCTTATTATCCTAGGCGGTATAGGTTTTACTGTTATTGCCGATGTTTGGACAAACCGGCGGTTCTCCAAGTTCTCACTGCATACCAAAGTAGTGTTGTTTACAACACTTGTACTCATTGTTTTAGGTGCGTTGGTAATTTTTCTGCTGGAATATGATAATCCTGGAACTATGGCTAATTTATCATGGAATGGGAAAGTTATGGCCAGCTACTTCCAATCAGTAACTGCCCGGTCTGCCGGCTGGAATACGGTAGATATGAACAATCTTACAGATGCCACTTTATTTTTTATGATAATCCTAATGTTTATTGGCGCTTCACCAGCCTCGACAGGTGGTGGGATTAAAACTTCGACAGCCTGTGTTTTGGTTGCGGCTACCTGGGCGCTAATCCGGGGAAGAAGTGATGTCGAATTATTTGGGCGGCGAATTCCCTATGGGATTGTTTATAAGGCTCTTGCCGTTATGTTAATATCTGCACTGGCCGTGATTTTTGTAACCATGATGTTAACCATTACCGAAAATCAAGAGTTTATCAGGCTGCTGTTTGAAGTAATATCGGCCTTTAGCACCACCGGACTAACAACAGGAATTACAACAACCCTGACAACTTCGGGTAAGCTCTGGCTTGTTTTTACTATGTTTGCCGGACGTGTCGGCCCGGTCACGCTGGCGTTGGCTTTGGCATTAAAAGCCCGCAAAGGCAATTTACAATACCCTGAAGGTAAAGTTATCATAGGTTAAGAGAAGAGGGAGAGAATTGGCAGTAAAAAATAAGACCAAGCAATTTGCTGTTATCGGATTAGGGCGTTTTGGCACAAGTGTTGCCAGGGCCTTATATCTGCTCGGGTATGAAGTGCTGGCAATTGACGCCGATGAAGAACAGGTGCAAAAGTTTAGTGAGGAAGTCACCCATGTTGTCCAGGCAGATACCACTGATGAAAACTCACTTAAAGCATTAGGTATCCGAAACTTTGATGTAGTTATTGTCGCCATTGGCGAGAACATGCAAGCCAATGTGTTTACCACTTTGCTGTTAAAAGATCTTGGCGTAAAACATATTGTGGCAAAAGCCCGCAATGAATTGCACGGAAAAATGCTGGAGAAAATTGGTGCAGACCGTGTTGTTTATCCTGAACGTGACATGGGGCAGCGGGTGGCCCATAACCTGGTGTCAACCAATGTACTGGAGTATATTGAGTTATCTCCTAATTTGAGTATTGTTGAAATCACTGCCCCCAAAGCCTTAGTGGGCCAAAGCCTGGCTGAAGCCGATCTCCGGGCAAAATATAAAGTTAATGTGGTAGCGATGAAGCGGGGTGAACAGGTGACTGCACCGCCACAGCCTAATGAAAAAATTGCTAAAGGGGATATTCTGATTATTGTAGGAGAAAGCCAGGGGGTACAAAAGCTGGAGGAATTAGAATGAGTGAGTTTATTTCCAGTCCGGCAAACAGACTGATTAAAGAAGTTGTTTCCCTTAAACAAAAAAAATACCGGGATAGCCTGGGCTTATTTATCGCGGAAGGCGTGCGCCTGATAGAAGAATGTGCTGTTGCCGGGTGGTCTGTCGCGACCTGCATTTATACGGAAGCGGCGGCTGCCAGAGACCGGACGCGCAGCCTGATTGAGAGGCTGGAAAGGTTAAACTGTCAGCTGGCAGTGGTTCCTGACAGCCTTTATAACAAGATTTCCGATACGGAACAACCTCAGGGAATTATGGTAATAGTAAAAAAACGTCAGGCTACCCTGGAAAGCATGGTGGCTGCCGGTGAAAAACCCCCTTTGGTTGTGGTACTTGACGGTATTCAGGACCCCGGAAATGTTGGAACCATTATCCGTACCGCAGATGCCGCCGGTTGTACCGGAGTAATTGCGCTTAAAGGTTCAGCCGATATCTATGCCGGTAAAACCGTGCGGGCCAGCATGGGATCGCTGTTTCATCTGCCGGTTGTTGAAGGGATAACTTCGTTGGAGCTGATTTCCTGGCTTCAGCGCTGCAGAGTTAGGCTGCTGGCAACCAGTTTGCAGCAGTCAGAGCCGTACTACCGGACCAGGCTTACCTCTCCTGTGGCGATTGTTTTAGGAAATGAAGGTCAGGGTGTCAGTCCCGAATTACTGGAAGCCGCTGACAGTTGTGTGAATATACCGCTTATTGGCCAGGCCGAATCACTCAATGTAGCAGTTGCTGCCGGTATAATCCTGTATGAAGCGGTAAGACAGCGGTCAACCTTGTAATTTTTACAAGGCTGTGATATAATACGGTTAGCAATAATGGAGATACTGATTACGGACAGAGAGGGTGTGGTCTTACGATGATGACCGCCGAATTTTTCTGGAGAATGTTTGAAGCTACCGGTTCCATTGCTGCGTATTTGTGGTATAAGCGCTTACGGTTGCAATAAGTTAATAGTCATTTTATGTAAGTACAATGAGGAAGAGAGTATGTTAGTTATGTTTCTACAGGGAGGATGCTGCCAAAGATTGCGAGCAGCGCTGAAACAGCTGACAGAAGTTCACTTCTGAGTATCTGGGCTGAAGGGATAGGCTATTCTGTGTAGGTCCGGCGTTTTTTCCGCGTTACAGGAAATCGAGTGTAATTAGGGTGGTACCGCGAAGTCAAGACTTTCGCCCCTTGGGGCTGGAAGTCTTTTTATTTTTATTTTTAGGAGGATCATATGGAACAAGAGCTTAATTCATTAAGAGAAACAGCTCTTAAGGAGCTGTCGGAAGTTACCGCAAAAGAGGCGCTTAATGACCTAAAAGTCAAATACCTTGGAAAAAAAGGATTGCTCACAGGTATGCTGCGTGGTCTGGGAGCATTGAGTCCGGAAGAACGGCCACGGGTAGGACAGGTCGTTAATGACATCAGAAATGAACTGGAAGCCATTATCGCTACTAAACTTGAGGCTACAAAACAAGCCGAACTGGCTCAGAAACTGGCGTCAGAGAGCATTGACGTTACTTTGCCGGGGCGGCACGCCGGTCTTGGACACTTACACCCGTTAACGCTGACGTTGAATCGGATTAAAGATACTTTTATGCGCATGGGTTTTGAAGTTGCCGAAGGCCCGGAAGTGGAAAAGGATTACTATAACTTTGAGGCGCTCAATCTGCCTCAAGACCACCCGGCTCGCGATATGCAAGATTCCTTTTATATCACGAAAGAGTTTTTGCTCAGAACCCATACCTCACCTGTACAAGTACGGACAATGCAGGCGGCTGAGCCCAATCAACCCATCCGCATCATTGCTCCGGGTAAAGTATACCGGCGGGATTATGATGCCACCCATTCACCGATGTTCCAGCAGGTAGAAGGTTTAGTCGTGGACCAGGGTATAAGTTTTGCCGATTTAAAAGGTACTCTGGAACTTTTCTCCAAAGAAATTTTTGGTAACAGGGTTAATGTACGCTTCCGCCCCAGCTTTTTTCCGTTTACCGAACCAAGTGCCGAAGTGGATATCTCCTGTGTTATGTGCGACGGTAAAGGCTGTCGTGTGTGTTCAGGCACAGGCTGGCTGGAAATTTTAGGTTCAGGCATGGTTCACCCGCGTGTTCTGGAGATGAGCAATTTTGATCCGGGTAAAGTGAGTGGTTTTGCCTTTGGTATGGGTGTAGAGCGTATTGCCATGCTTACCTATGGTATTGATGACCTCAGACTATTTTTTGATAATGATATACGCTTTTTACGTCAATTTTAAAGGCAGGTAAAGGAGGAAAGTTATGAGAGCGTCAATAAAATGGCTTCAAGACTATGTTGAAATTAAAGAAACACCGGAAAAACTGGCAGACATGCTGACTATGGCCGGTATTCCTGTCGAAGCTGTGGAACGATTAGGACAAAATATATCAGGTGTAGTTACCGGTAAAGTGCTGGAGATTGTCCCCCATCCTGATGCAGATAAATTATCGGTATGCAAAGTCGACATTGGTGCCGAAGTGGTTACCATCGTGACCGGAGCTACCAACGTCCGGCAGGACAATATCGTTCCTGTAGCCACCGTTGGAGCTTCTTTGCCTAACGGGATGAGTATTAAACCGACAAAACTCCGGGGGCTGTTGTCCAGTGGGATGTTATGCTCGACAGAAGAGCTGGCTATTGACAACAAACTGGTGTCCCCTGAGGCTAGAAACGGCATTTATATTCTGCCTGCAGACACGGAAATCGGTATAGATATTCGTACAGCCCTGGGGCTGGACGATGTTGTGCTTGAGTTTGAACTTACTGCTAACAGAGCCGACTGCTTCAGCATTATTGGCATTGCCCGGGAGATTGCCGTGCTTACCGGTGCTTCTTTGAAAAAACCAATGCTTAATTTAAAAGAAGCAGGTACAGAAAAGGCTAACAGTATGACCAGTATACAGATAGAGGATTCCGATCTTTGTTCACGGTTTGCCGCAAGAATCTTAACCAATATTAAAGTAGGGCCATCACCTGCCTGGATGCAGCACAGAATTCAGGCTGCCGGTATGCGGCCGATTAACAATGTTGTTGATGTGACCAATTTTGTTATGCTGGAATTAGGTCAGCCGATGCATGCTTATGATTATAATCTGTTGGCGCGTCATAGCCTGATTGTCCGCAAACCCAACCCGGGTGAAAAACTGACTACCCTTGATGGAGTTAAGCGGGAACTTGCTCCTGACATGCTGGTGATTGCCGATGCTGTACAAGCTGTTGGCATCGCCGGGGTAATGGGCGGGCTGGCTACTGAGGTTACGGCCAATACCCAAAATGTCTTGCTGGAAGCCGCCTCGTTTAAAGGAGCAAGTATTCGCCGCACCTCCCGGGCCTTAGGACTTCGCTCGGAAGCATCCGGACGTTTTGAACGCGGTGTAGACACGGCTAATGTTATTAAGGCTCTTGACCGGGCTGCCACACTGCTTGAAGATATGGGAGCCTGCCAGGTGTGCCCGGGTATTGTTGATACGTATCCTGAGATGCAGCTGCCTAAGCAAATTGTTTTTACTCCGAAGCAAATTAACAGCTATCTTGGTACCAATATACCGGCAAATGCAATTGTTGATATACTAAAACGTCTGGAGTTCGAGGTTGATGCCGGTCCGGAAAAAATTACAGTGACTGTGCCGACCTGGCGTGGTGATGTAACTTTGCCGGCCGATATTTGTGAGGAAATTGCCAGGATTTATGGCTATCACAATGTGCCGTCCACGACACCGGCAGGCAGTATGTTGCAAGGCAAACAGAATTATTCTCAGAACCTTGTCGACAAAGTGAAGACCGTCCTGACAGGCAGTGGTTTTTCGGAAATTATTTCCCTGAGCTTTTCTCATCCGGATACCTTTGATAAACTAAATATTCCTGCCGACAGCCGACTGCGCCAGGCTATTGAGGTTTTAAACCCTATTACCGATGATTTCCCGATTTTGCGTACAACTTTACTGGGCGGCGTAATGGATACCATTGTCCGCAATCTTTCCCGCAAGAATGAAGATTTGAAAATATATGAAGTCGGAGCCGTATACTGCCCGGAAACCCTGCCGCTTAGTGACCTGCCACAGGAACCGCTGATGCTGTGTGGAGCTATGCTTGGCAAACGCCAGGCGATGGCCTGGAATCAGGGAAGAGATAATGTCGATTTCTTTGATGCCAAAGGTGCTGTCGAAGCGATCCTGGAAGGACTGGCAATTGCCGGTTATTCTGTAGCAATAGGCCAAAATCCATCACTGCACCCTGGAAAAACTGCGGTCATTCAAAAAGATGGCGATGTTCTGGGAGTGATTGGTGAAGTTCATCCGGCTGTTTTAGATGCTTACGCAATAACCAAGAAAGTCTATGTATTTGAATTGCATATTGCAGCATTGATCAAGCATGCCGCAATAAAACCGGATTATCAGTCCTTGCCCAAGTTTCCGGCAATCACCCGCGACCTGGCTGTTGTTTTACCTGAACATATCCCTGCCTGTGAGGTAACAGCTGCCATTATCACAAACGGCGGCTCCTTGCTTACTGCTGTTCAATTGTTTGATGTTTATACCGGCCAACAAGTAACCAAAGGGTTCCGCAGCCTGGCATTTTCACTTACTTTCCAGGCCAACGACCGGACACTGACAGATATCGAGATTGATGAATATTATAAAAAGATTGTTGCTGCGCTTGAAAGTACTTTTGCAGCTAAACTCCGGGAATAGTCCGGTGTGTCTCCCAAATAGGGAATGTATTTAAGGAATAATGCGAATTTAAGGCGGGTTATCCCGCCTTTTTCTTTTTTTTAGCAGGAATTAGTTTTTGGCTGGTAGAAGTATATTCTGCAGTAAATATTTAACTTCAGGTGGATTATGTCAGAAAAAAAAAGTAAGGTAACTGTTGAAATATACGGCGAAAGCTATGCATTGAAAGGCAATATTGAGCCGGAGCGAATTTTGCGTTTGGCAGCTATGCTGGATGAACGCATGAAAAAAACGGCTAAAGCCAATCTAAGACTGTCGCCCACTAAAATCGCCGTGTTGACAGCTTTAAATATTGCGGATGAATTTTTACGGTTAGAGCAAGATTATCTGGAACTCCTTGAGCTAATAAAAGAAGATAAATAAGGCTTACACAGTATGTGCGGTATAACACTCCTAAGTCATGTTAATAATACAGACAGAAAAGGAGTGATACCGTGTTCGACAGCGGTTCATTGGGGCCGGTTTTATTGCGCTTCATCGTATTATGTACTGTAGCATTAGTTGTTGTCAGGTTGATGGGCAACCGTACTGTAGGCCAGCTGTCGCCCTATGATTTTATCATTATGGTTGGCATTGGCGATATTATTGTTGCCGGGACTATGGACCAAGCTCCTACCTTGGGAGCAGGGATTTTGGTCTTGGTAGCATTGCTGCTGTTACAGCAATTAATGGGATATCTGGCATTGAAGAATAAAACCTTGCGAAAATGGTTTGAGGGCACACCGGTGACTTTGATTAAAGATGGACGTATTCTTAAAGAAAACTTTACGAAAACGAACTTTAATTACGATGATCTGCGGCAGGAGCTGCATAAAAAGGGTCTTGATATGTCCGACTTGAGCATCATAGAAACAGCCCGTCTGGAAAGCTGCGGCGAATTCACTATGGTTCGCACACCCGAAACGGAGCCGTTGACTAAAAAAGAATTTGAGAGTTATATCAAAAGCATTTATGACAATCCGCTGAGTCTGGCTGGAGAAAAGTGGACAAAACTTGAAAAATTTATGGATGACGTGGAGTTTCTGGCTAATCACTTGCGGGAGCAGCAGGCAGTCAGGAACGAGGCTGAGCAGAACCCGGCCGACAAAGAAAAAGAATTGCATTAATGAGAGGAAGGGATACCCCTTCTTCTTTCTTATGCGGTATACAGTCATTCTCATCCGGATTACCGTTTTTCCGGGGGTGGCGTGTTGCGGAGTATATAGGTAATAAAGGCGGTTTCCAGATATGAGGGTATTATTCATATTCATTGATGGTATTGGTTTAGGCAGACATGACCCGGTCATTAACCCACTGGTACGTTTTGGCTTGCACAGTATTGCATCCGGGTTTGGCGGGGCATTGACAGAGGAGCTGGGAGCGGTCCTGGTGTCTGATTGTGCTATGGTACCCATTGACACTACCCTGGGGGTGGAAGGATTACCGCAAAGTGCAACAGGGCAGGCTGCCATCCTTACCGGTCTGAATACTGCCAAAATCATGGGGCGTCACATACAGGCCTTTCCCGGACCTGAGTTGTCAAAAATCATTACCGATAATAATTTCATGAAAGAGCTGGTTGAAGACGGGCTTACGGCCACATCGGCTAATTTGTATCTGCCAGATTATTTTGAACTGGTGGCAAGGCGCAAACGCCGCCATTCAGCCATCACGCTGGCAGCGTTAAGTACCGGTATGTCCTTGAGGTCCCTGCCGGAAATCGATAGGGGACAGGCGGTATATCAGGATATTACCAATGAAATGCTAGGCAGCTTTGGTGTGGATATTCCGCCGGTAACACCAAGGCAGGCTGCCCGTAATTTGATTGCTATTTCCCAAAGCAATGCATTTACTATTTTTGAATATTTTCAAACAGACCGGGCAGGTCATAAGCAGGATTGGCATTATGCGCAAAGAATTTTGCAGATACTTGATGAGTTTATTGGGGCTGTTCGCGAGTTGTTGCCTGCAGACACTTTGCTGTTGATAACCAGTGATCATGGAAATTTCGAAGATATGGGGGTAAAAACCCATACCGTCAATAAGGTACCGTTTATTGCCATCGGTGCCGGAGCACAAAAGATGGCAGAAGGTATCAACAATTTATCAGATATTGCTCCGGCAATACTAGCGGTTTTAAGGAAGGATGATTTGCGTGATTGAATTACTTGCGCCTGTTGGCAGCAAAGAGGCTTTGGTTGCAGCAGTGGAAAGTGGGGCAAATGCCGTTTATCTTGGCGGCAAGATGTTCGGTGCCAGACACTATGCACCGAATTTTACTGATGAGGAATTGACTGAAGCCGTACGTTTCGCTCATTTGCGCGGCGTAGCGGTATTGGTTACTGTTAATACATTGCTGGATGATAGTGAATTGCCATTACTGGTTGATTATTTGCGGCATTTATACGAAATAGGTGTTGATGCCATTATTGTGCAGGATTTAGGGGTAGCAGTAGTAGCCAAAAAGGTAGTTCCTAATCTGCCGCTGCATGCCAGTACGCAGATGACAGCTCATAATTTGGCAGGCGTTGATTTTCTGGCTGCTATGGGTTTTAAAAGAGTAGTACTGGCCCGGGAGTTGTCACTTGCAGATATTGAATATATTTGCAAGAATACTACTGTCGAGATCGAGACATTTATTCATGGTGCATTATGCATTTCTTATTCGGGACAATGCCTGATGAGCAGCCTGATTGGCGGCCGCAGCGGCAATCGCGGCCGCTGTGCCCAGCCTTGCCGCCTGCCTTACACGCTTGTTGATGCAGCGGGAAAGGATGCGTTGCTGCAGGCCGATGCCGGGGCCTATTTGCTCAGCCCAAAGGATTTTAACACTATAGAAGTATTACCACAGTTAATTGAGGCCGGTGTAACTTCTTTTAAAATTGAGGGGCGGATGAAACGGCCGGAATATGTTGCTGTTGTTGTTGATGCCTACCGGCGTTCCATTGACAGCTATCAGGCCTGTCAGGCCGATTATACTGTCAGTGAGCAAGACAAAAAAGATTTGGCGCAAATTTTTAACCGTGACTTTACTACCGCCCATCTTTACGGTAAAAACGGACGGGCGATGATGAGCGACCGGCGTCCCAATAACCGTGGTGTCCGGGTAGGCCGGGTGCTTGAGTATAAGCCGGCCAATAAAACAGCTGTCATCAAACTGGACGAGTCGCTTGCCATTGGCGATATTGTTGAGTTTTGGGTTAAAGTCGGCGGCCGGGTCAATGTTACGATTACTGCTATGACGGTTGACGGCAAAGCAGTTACGGAAGCTAAGGCCCATACGGCGGTCACAATTCCGGTAAGTTCACCTGTGCGTGACAACGACAGAGTGTTTAAGGTCTTTGATGCCGCTTTAATGGAACGGGCCAGAGCCTGCTTTAACAGAGCCGATGCCTTTAGGCGTATACCTGTTGATGCTGCCGTGACTGTTGCCGAAGGCAGTCCGCTGGTTATAACGCTGCAAGATTCCGAAGGATTTACCGGTCAGGCAGCAACGGCTTTTATTGCCGAAAAAGCGCTAAAAAGACCGCTTACTCCCGATACGGTTATGAAACAAATCGAACGTCTCGGGACTACCGTTTTTAGCTTGCGACAACTGGACTGCCATATCCAGGGTGAAGTAATGGTGCCTGTCAGCGAGATTAATGATGCCAGACGCCGGGCGGTAGAAGAGCTGGAAGCCGCACGGCTTGCTAAGTTTTACCGGCAGCCGCTGCCGCAGGACAAGTCCATTATGAGTGTACAGCCGCAGGTGCGTACGGTAAACCCGGAGAATAGACCCGAACTTGTGGTAAATGTGGATGCCGTTGACAAAGTCAGGGCGGCTGTGGATAATGGTGCTGATATTGTTATGTTTGGCGGAGAGTGCTTTGGTAACCGGCCGTTAGCTGCCGAAGATTATTATGCGGCAGCGGCCTATTGCCAAAGCCATAGCCGTAAAATTATCTTCAATACGCCGCGGCTCTTGAATCAGGGTCAAATGCAAGAGTTACAAGAACATGTCGCACTATTTAACGAGATTAATCCTATGGCCATAGGTGTTGGCAATATAGGAACCTTACACCTCTTCCGGGACAGGATACCGCTTCACGGCGATTATCCCTTGAATATATATAACAGTGTTGCTGCGGGCTATGTAAGCAATACCGGCCTGGCTAGCCTAACCTTATCGCCTGAGCTTAATTTTGCTCAAATTGAGGAACTGGCAGCAAAAAAACTTGCTCCTATTGAATGCTTAGTACATGGTTATCTGACACTTATGATTTCCGATTATTGCCTGGTGGGGAGTTTTTTAGGAGGTTCTGATATTCAAAAGTGCGGCAAGGCCTGTTTGCGCGGTCAGTTTTGGCTGAAAGACAGAATGAATGAATTATTCCCGGTTGCCACTGACCAATTTTGCCGGATGCACATTTTGAATGCTAAAGAACTGTCCATGCTGCCGCATGTACCCCGGTTAATGCGGGCCGGTATTAGCCGGCTCCGGTTTGAAGCCAAATACAGCCCGGTCCAGGAGGTTGCCCGTGTAACCCGGCTATACCGGGAACTGATCGATCAGGGAGAGCGGCATCCGTTGCTGGTACAAGACAAAATTACTGCCGCGGAGCACGAAAATATTACCAGAGGTCATTATTTCCGCGGAGTATTATAGAGGAGAGTTATATGGAAGTATCGGTTTTTACAACTTTGGAGTTTAATAAAATCAGGGACATGCTGGCTGAACGCACAGGCTCTGTTATGGGGCGGGAGCTGGCCGAGAGTATAATACCTGTAAATGATGCCGGTGAAGTAGAGATTAGGCTGGCCGAGACGGCTGAAGCCCGTACGGTCATGAACCAGGTATCTGCTGTGCCGCTTGGGGGAATTCGCGATGTGCGTGCCGGTATAAAAAGGGCGGCTCTGGGTGCTATATTAGAGCCGCATGAGCTTTTAGCGGTAGCCTGCACCTTATATGCCGCCAGGCGGATGAAAAACTTTTTGGCCGAATTGCCTGTGGAGATACCACTGCTGGCTGCTATGGCCGGGCAGATAACCCTATTAAGAAATATTGAAACAACAATTGAAGCTACTGTTACTGAGCAAGGTACTATCCGGGACGATGCCAGCGGTGAATTATTAAAAATACGCCGCGAAATAAGACAATCCCAAAGCCGTGTCAAAGAGCGGCTGGACAGTATCCTGCGATCAGGCGAATATCAAAAATACTTTCAGGATGCATTAGTGACAATGCGCGGTGATAGATATGTAATTCCGATCAAACAAGAATTCCGCAATAATTTTCCGGGCATTGTTCATGATCAGTCGTCCAGTGGCGCCACTTTATTTATTGAGCCTATGGCCATAGTAAATCTCAATAATGATATAAAACAGCTTATGTCTGCGGAAAAGAATGAGATTGAACGCATTCTAACCGTAGTTACCGGTCAAATAGCCAACGTAGCCGATGTTATCGAAGATAATCTTGCCCTCTTAGCCCGCTTGGATTTTATTTTTGCCAAAGCCAAACTAAGTATTGACATGCGGGCAGTGCAGCCGGTGATTAATGAGCAAGGACATGTTAACCTCATTCAGGCGCGTCATCCGCTTATCGCACCTGAAAATGTTGTGCCAATAGATGTCCGGCTGGGACGGCATTTTACTACTTTGCTTATTACCGGGCCAAATACCGGCGGTAAAACAGTAACTTTGAAAACTGTCGGGTTATTTGCACTGATGACGCAGTCCGGATTATTTATTCCGGCGGCCGCTGATTCTGAAATGCCGGTTATCGGGAATATCTTTGCCGATATTGGCGATGAACAGAGCATTGAACAGAGTCTCAGTACTTTCTCCGGTCATATGACTAATTTAGTTGGGATATTAAAAAAGGTAGCTGCAAACGACTTGGTGCTCATTGATGAAATCGGCGCAGGCACTGATCCCAGTGAGGGGGCCGCTTTGGCGATGGCAATCCTGGAGCATATGCACACAATTGGTGCAAAAACTATTGCAACAACCCATTATAGTGAATTGAAAACATTTGCTTATACCAGACATGGAATAGAAAATGCCAGCGTAGAATTTGATATACAGACACTGCGTCCCACCTACCGATTGTTAATAGGCATACCTGGCAGCAGTAATGCTTTTGCGATAAGTCAGCGCCTGGGGTTGTCCGAGAGTATCATTGGTCGCGCTAAAGAGTTAATTAACAAAGAACATGCTGATTTTGAGACAGTTTTGCAAGCGTTGGAAGAACAGAAGAAATCGTATACGCTCAAGCTGGATGAAGTAAATCAAATGAAGCAGGAATTAACTCAGGCGAAAGCAAAGGCACTGGAAACAGAACGCCTGCTTGCCGAAAAAAAGTCGGTGACATTAGCCAAAGCGCAGGAAGAGGCAGCGGCTGTCGTTCGACAGGCCAGGCGCAGCGCCGAAGAAATTATTAGTGAGTTAAAAGCCCAGTTTTCCGAACATAGTGGGCGGGAAAGGCAGTCTGCCATTGAAACTGCCCGCCGAAAACTAAAGAGCATGAGCAATGAGGTTAATACCCTGGACTTGGATGAGGGCGAAGAGTCCGAGGTGTCGGCAGACATGCTTCACCCGGGAATGAATGTGTATATTACTACATTAAAACAAAAAGGGGAAGTATTGGCCGTAAGCATGGCAGACGTGACTGTGCAACTGGGAGCGTTAAAGCTTACAGTACCATTAACTTCCTGCCGGCTGCTGGCGGAAGAGTCCCCGCATAAAACCAAACCAAAAGCGGCTAATGCCGGTAAACCTGCTGTCATGACCCGGGTTGCAACGGCAGCAAGACAAATTGACCTTCGTGGTATGACGATTGAAGAAGCTGAGACCACTCTTGATAAATATCTTGATGAAGCTGTACTGGCAGGTCTGCATGAAGTGCTCATTATTCACGGCAAGGGTACCGGCGCATTAAGAAAGGGCGTAAGAAGCTATCTTGAGAACCATTCGCATATTATTCAAATTCGTATAGCCGAACTTAATGAAGGCGGCACCGGCGCTACCGTAGCCAGGCTGTCTTAGCATAAGGAAGGCTTGAAGAATATTTATTTGTGGAGGAGAAGACAAATGATTATTCAAAGTAAGGAAATGGAGCAGCGCGCCCTGGAGCAGGTTGCCGAGCTAATGGGCGCTGCTGCCCGGACGGCGCCTAAAGGACGGGGAATAGACAATTTAGTAGTCATGGTTGTCAAAGGCAGAACGAAAGATCAATTGGTCGAAGAAATGAAGAAAATTGCGCATGTAAGTGGCGCCCAGTTTTTCGAACGCGATGCTGCCTGTTTAGAAAAAACACAGCTGGCTATTCTTATGGGCCAAAAAGTCAAGCCCATGGGGGTGCACCCCTGCGGCTACTGCGGGTATGCCAACTGTAAAGAGAATACTGAAAAAGCAGGGCTTTGTGCGATCAGTGTGGGGGATCTGGGCATTGCACTGGGATCGGCTGTCAGTGTGGCTGCCTTGCATCATATTGATAACAGAATTATGTTTTCTATTGGCCGGGCGGCACTCAATCTGGATATATTCGGGGAAGATGTTCAGATTGCTTACGGAATTCCGCTAAGTGTTTCCGGAAAAAGTCCGTTTTTTGACAGAGGATGAATTATTCATACAAAAAAACTGGGAATTATTCACATGAATGATTCCCAGTTTTTTTGTTTTGTTAGCAGTGTGACTGTCTTCCATATGGGCTTGCACTTTTTCCTGCGTCTTGGTGCAAGTCGCCTTTTACGGTTTAAAAGTTGTTTTTCCAATTTAGATACCGTCCATAGGTTTTTCCGTCTGCTTCCTCGCTATCTTCGCCATTTTGCGGCGGTAAGGACCGCTCTTTTGGCGGCGCAGCCTGCTGTGCGGTGGCGGCTTGAGCGGCAGGTGCTTCAGCTTCGGCCGGTTGTTTGGGTAATTCCGTTTTAGGTTCTGACTTAGTTTCATTCTTAGGCTTTTCTTGTGAATTGCTGCCGCTACCAAGACCAAGACCGCCAAGATTGTTTAATAATCCCAGAACACTGCCCATAGTGCCGGGATTGAGTTTTGATTTTAGCTGCGGGTTGTTTAACAACGGCAGAAGGGACATTAACGTATCTGGTGATAGTCCGCCGCCAGCACCACTGTCGCCACCGCCTTTTGTCAATTCACCCAGTAGTTTATGTAGAGGATTACTGTTGGCCGCAGTTTGAGTTTGTTGTGGCATATTGGTAGTATGGCCACGGTTAACTATAGAAAATAGGCATAACAGTGATAAAACAGTTACCAGGTTATCGAGCCCTGCTCCAGAGGTAACACTGGCATCAAGCATTCGGTTTATTGAGCCGAGTAGCGACGAAGACCCAGTGGTGTCAGTGTCATTCGGCATAAGAACGCCTCCTTAAAACATGCCGGGAATTTTAGGCAGGTTCAAATCGGTAGCCAGTTTGCCCATAGCGGCTTGATTCAAATCACGTGATTTCGATAATGCATTATTTATTGTTGCTAATAATAAATCCTGTAATAATGCAGCGTTATCGGCGTTTAGATATTTGCTGTTTAATTGAATTGCAACAACTTCTTGCTGACCATTGACAGTTATTTTAATAACATCGCCGCTTGATACTTCAATACGTTCTTGTTTGAGCCCTTCCTGAACAGTATCAACATTTTGCTGAACCTTTTTTACCATTTCCATAATGTTACCGAACTGTTCAAACACTAGCTATGCACCTCCTATATTTCTATCTAATTTATTCAGTTAAACTAATTTTGTGAGTGTCCAAACTCCAAATACACCGATATTTCATATATTGGATTAGAAAAATCATTTGTGAAGGGTGGTGGAAATTGTGCGCGTGCGAAAATATCGCCAAAACGCAGGGTTGCCGCCTGTAGAAAGGCCGGTAAAAGCAATGAAAGATCCTGTTGCAACAAATGAGCAGGCACCTGAAACTGTACCGGTGGTTTTGCCTGCCAAGACATCGCAGAAGCAGAAAAAGACTGGCTCACGCGGTCCGGCTGCGATGCTGAGAAAGATGATGCAAAACCCCAATCTCAATGTGCAGATGGTGGTCATACTCTTGACGTTGGCGTCAGAAAACTTTTCAATGGATAGACGAATTGATTCTATGTCGTCTACTGTAGATAAAATCCGCAATATTACCGATGTAATCGAAAATACTATGCAATCTGTTAAAGTTGCGAGTGAGGCTCCAAAACAAATCAGAAGGCTATTTGAAACGAAAAATTAGCAGTTAAATGTCAAGCCGGGTTAGTAACACTTCGAGTTAAAAATGTATATATTGAAGTAGAAGGGCGGGCGATACTTCGCCCTCATCACATAATTAAGGAGGTAGTTTACATGTCGCGGTGTGGATTTGGCGGTAATGGCTTTGGTGGTATTTGGATTATCATCATTATCTTATTACTCTTCTTTTTTGATGGTGATGACACTTGTCTATAATTACTCTACTTACTTACGTACATCCGGAACACGCTGAAAGGCGTGTTCTTAATTTATCCTGACAATAATACAACACCCGCATGCAACTGTAACTCCTGCTGAAAGTGACAAAAAAACGCAAAAATCATATATTACAGTAAAGAGGATAGCGCTCTTTACTGGCTATGAAAAAAGGAGGAAATATAAAATGGGACGTGGATTTGGCGGTGGCGGTTCTTTTGGAAACAGTTGGATCATTATCATCATTATTATCATTTTACTATTCTGGATGTGCTGTGATGACCAGGGAATTGCTGATTGCTAATATTCTATATTAATGTATATGCTTCAACGGAAAAAAACACGCGTGATTTTACGCGTGTTTTTTTAAAACTAATTTTTCTTGTTAGAATCAGTAGGTTTGGGCGGTGGCGGCGGTAGTGCCGGGTCAATGGTATTTTTGCTGTTCTTTGCCGGCGGTGGCGGTGGAATTTGCTCTGCTGTGTCCGAACCTTCGGTATTACCAGCCTGGGCTGGATTCTTACCATCATTGTTAGCAGTATTATCCTTGCCGTCTTTCTTATCGTTATCATCCTTGGTTGCAGTAACTGTCGAAACTTTGGTAGGTTGAGTGCCTTCGGCAAAAAGCTCATCACGGGCCTCTTTACTGGCGGCATCGTTGAGGAGTAAACCGTCCTGGGTGGATATTCTGGCGGTAACGATGCCGGAAGGCTTCACAAAATCACGGGCAACATATTTGGTGGAAGCTTCCCGCATAAAACTCTGCCAAATTGTTGCCGGTATTGTGCCGCCGGTGATGCCGCTCAGATAGTCGGCATTATCGTAACCCATCCAAACAGCTGCTGCTAAATCAGGCGTATACCCGACAAACCAGGCGTCCTTATAATCGCTGGTAGTACCGGTTTTTCCAGCTGCCGGACGGCCAAAGTAGGCACCTGCCCCGGTACCCTGATTAATAGCTCCCCGCAGCATATCTGTAAGCAGATATGCGCTTCGTTCATTGACAACTACCCTTTCACGGGGAAGGGTTTCTTCAATTACTTTACCATTGCGGTCGACAACTTTAATGATAGCTAGCGGCTCAACCCGTACGCCGCCATTTGCCAGCACTCCATAGGCACTGGCAATCTCCAGCGGGGTGACACCACGGGTAAGGCCACCTAATGACATGGCCAAATTGCGGTCATTGGTATTACCGGTAAGGACCAGTGTGGAGATACCCATTTGCTGTGCATAATATAACGTTTTGTCAATACCGACCTGCTGAGCTAATTTTACGGTTACAACATTTAGTGATTGCTCAAGGGCAGTACGCATAGTTACCGGACCGCGAAAGCGTCGATCGTAATTCATTGGCGACCAGCTGCCAAAGCTAATGGGTTTGTCATCAATAATGCTGGCCGGTGTAAAACCGCTTTCAAGAGCAGCCAGGTAAACAAACGGTTTAAAGGCAGAGCCCGGCTGGCGTTCGGCTAGTACTGCACGGTTAAACTGATCGTTTCCACGGCCGCCAACCATGGCTTTGATATGACCGTTATGAGGGTCAATAGCCACTAAAGCTCCTTGGGGTTGTTTGATGCCATTTTCAGTACGGCGCGTCGGCAGCAGTTGATTCATAGCCTGCTCTGCTGCGGTTTGCATTTCGATATCCAAAGAGGTATATACTTTCAAGCCGTCTTTATATACGGCATCTGCACCATATTTTTCGATAAGCAATTGCAATACATAATCGGTGAAATAGGAAGCAGTTGCAGTAGTAGTAGTGTTACGGTTAACCAGTTTTATTTCGGTGTTCTTGGCCTTTAAAGCGGTGGCCGAATCAATGTAATCATACTTAACCAGTTGGTCTAATACTACAGACTGCCGTTCTTTAGCCGCTTTTAAATTGCTGGAAGGGGAATAATAATTAGGACTCTTAGGTATGCCGGCAATCATAGCGCACTCAGCTAAATTCAAATCTTCAACATTTTTGCCAAAATAAATTTGAGCAGCTGTTTGCACGCCATAGGCACCTTGACCAAAATAAATTTGGTTCATATACATTTCTAATATTTCCTGCTTGCTGTATTGCCGCTCAATTTGCAAGGATAAGAAGGCTTCCTGGATTTTACGCTTAATTGTCTGATCTTGTGAAAGTAAAGCATTTCTGGCTAGCTGCTGGGTTATGGTACTGCCGCCTTCAGCTATACCGCGATTGGTTATATTAGACCAGATAGCTCGCAGGATACCCCGGGGATCAATACCACTATGCTGATAGAAACGGACATCTTCTGCTGCAATAAATGCATTTTGTAAATTTTTTGGTATCTTATTTATAGATACCGGCAACCGGTTTTCTACTGAATGGATGGTTGTTATGAGCTTCCCGTTTACATCAAAAATTTGGGAAGAGACAGCCGGACGTATTTCTCCCTTCAGGCTGGGAATAGTATGGATGCTGGCCGTCAAAAATCCAAGGCTTGCACCTGTTAACATAACTAAGAACACAAGTATGGCAATGATGGTAACTGCCCGGAAATTTTTCTTGGGACGCCGTCGGCCTGACTCTTTATTTTCGTTATTTTTATCTTGCATTGTTTCCTCCCCCTGCAAATTCACTTACATTTGCAGCTAAATATTATTGAAAAACAAAGTTAAAAGGATTTTGATTCGCTAATCATTATATCATAAAAACTATTGATAGGGTATTTCTTTGGTAATGGTTTGCAATATTAAAATTGTTATGTTATAATGCGGCATAAAAGTAGAAATTTTGTCTGAGATATCGAGAAATTTGACGCAAGATACTAGTACCTCAGGGATATAAAAATATACAGTATATTATATGTGAAATGTAATGAATAGGAGAAGTAAGTCAGAATGGTCTTTTAGAGAGCTGAGGGCTGGTGAAACTCAGTAGGCGGACTGGCTGAAATACACCTATGAACAGCAGGCTGAAAGTATGCAGCAGTAAGCCGGGCCGGAGCCACCGTTATATGGCTGGAAGTTTTTTAACTTCGCTTGAGTGGCTTATTGCAGCAACAAGGGTGGTACCACGGGTTTACTCCCGTCCCTGACAGGGGGCGGGTTTAATTTTTTTTACCGGCTGTGAAGTCCGGTAAACTCAATAGAGGAGGATGTAATCATGTCTGTCTTAGATATTCTTAAAGAGCGTGGATTTATTCAACAATTGACACATGAAGATGAAATTGCAGAGTTATTAGATAAGGAAAAAATTACTTTTTATATCGGTTTTGACCCTACGGCCGATAGTCTGCATGTTGGACATTTTCTGGGAATGATGGTGATGGCTCATATGCAACAGTCCGGCCACCGTCCTGTTTGTCTTATCGGTGGAGCAACGGCAATGATCGGTGATCCCTCCGGCAAGACAGATATGCGAAAAATGCTGACAAGAGAAGATATTGAACACAATGGCGAACGATTTAAAAAGCAAATGCAGCGTTTTATTGATTTTTCTGATGACAAAGCGTTGATGATGAATAATGCCGACTGGTTGTTGCAGCTGAATTATGTAGAATTTATTCGGGATATTGGCATCCATTTCTCCGTTAACCGTATGCTGACTGCCGAATGTTTCAAGCAGCGGATGGATAAAGGATTATCGTTCCTGGAGTTTAATTATATGTTGATGCAAGGCTATGACTTCCTGGAGCTTAACCGCCGGTGCAATTGTATTATGCAGATGGGCGGTGACGACCAATGGTCTAATATTTTGGCTGGCGCAGATCTTATCAGGCGTAAGGAGGGAAAACCGGCTTACGGCTTGACCTTCACATTACTGGCCACAAGTGACGGCCGGAAGATGGGCAAGACGGAGAAAGGGGCCCTATGGCTGGATGCTGAAAAGACCTCTCCCTATGATTTTTATCAGTACTGGCGCAATATCGATGACGCCGATGTAGAAAAATGTTTGGCGCTGCTGACATTTTTGCCGATGGATGAAGTCCGGCGGCTGGGCGCGCTTCAGGATAAAGAAATTAATACAGCTAAGAAAACACTTGCCTTTGAGGTAACGAAACTCATTCATGGTCAAGCAGAGGCCGAGAAAGCTCAACAAGCCGCCGAAGCATTATTTGGCGGAGCTGGAAGTTTGGAGAATGTACCAACAGTATCGATAGCCAGTACTCTGATCGGGACAAAACTGCTGGATGTTCTTGCCGGCACAGGCATTGTTGCATCCAAAAGCGAAGGGCGCCGACTCATTCAGCAAGGCGGACTTTATATTGGCGATATTAAGGTAGCTGATCCGGACTTTTTGCTTGCAGCAGATCTACTTGAGAATAACAGTCTGCTCATCCGTAAAGGCAAGAAGACATATCACCGTATTATAGTGGAATAAGCAGATCTGGCAGAAAATAAAAATTGGGTCGCAGCCGCGACCCAATTTTTATTTTCATGGTTTGTCTTCTAAATGTTTTTTGGAATCGTCTATAATTTCATCTTCGACAGGAGCCATCTGTGCTTCAGCCATCGAAACCAGTTTTTTTACCATTTGACCACCGATATGGCCGCCCATCTGACCACCTATTTTTCCTACCTCTTTGGTAGTCATATTCTCCCAGCCAACACTTTCTATTTTCTCCTTAAGTCCAAGTTCTTCCGCTACTTCAAGTTTTTTTTCTTCAAGAACACTTTCATAATTATCGGTGGTTATTTCTTTCTTCATCTCACGGCCAAGAGTTTCATTTGCCACTTGCAGCTTCAACTTTTCCAAACCATCCATATAATCACCTCGCATTTTTTTTTAGTATTCCCGCTTAACTAATTCCCATGAATATGATATTTAGTAACCGATAAACAGTCTTCGTCATATATATAATAATCAAACAGTGTTAGTGTGTTTCGAAGGAGGGGGGAGACATGCGGTTTTCCGTGCGGCGCAGACGTACAATACCACTCTTCCCAATAGCGTTGATAATAGCGGTAACCATAATGGTATTTTTTTTCTGGAAGGCTGAAACTCATTTAAAACCAACACTGATGGCTATTGCTGAGGCAAGGGCAACTCTTATTGCAACCCAAGCTATCAATAATGTTATTAATAATAGAGTCAGTCTCACAATTGACCCTAAAACCCTGCTAAATGTCACCTTAGATGAACGCGGGCGTGTGGTGCTGATTCAGCCTAATACTATGGAGTTCAACAGGCTGGGGGCTGATACTACTATTAAGGTTCAGGAAGCTCTGAAAGAAATAACGGAAGAAAAAATACGAATTCCCATCGGTCAGGTATTAGGCAGTCAATTTCTTGCCAGTATGGGGCCTAAAATCACGGTCACTATCATCCCGGTCGGTACAGTTCAGGTTAAAGTAATAGATAAGTTTGAGCAAGCCGGTATTAACCAAACCAGACACATGGTATACTTGGTCGCCACTACACAAGTTCGTATCGTGGTGCCCTTAGTCAGCCAAAGCGTTCGTGTTAATACACAAGTACCTATTGCCGAATACGTAATTGTTGGAGAAGTCCCCAATACTTATGTGCAATTTCCATTTCCACTTGAAGGAAATATATTTAATGGTGATACAGATAGCGGTAATGCCGGTCTAAAAATTAATTAACCAAGTTAAACGTGATTTAATTTCTGATGTATTACACTTGCCGATGCTGTTGACATGGGATAATCAATATGATAAGATGAATAACATCGATTCCGGACAAGGCGTATTATCTAAAGGGGCCTTGTGACGGCGTTCCCTGAAAACTGAACAATGTAAGTAATGCATCATAAAAGGCCAGATGTGCGGTGCTCAATGAGCACTTTATAAGCAGGAACACGGAATCTGTGATTCCGCTGTGATTGCTTAGTTAGATGTTTTACATCTAACATCAATTTCAAAATTTTATGAGCCACAAAAGGCTCCATCAATAAGGTAGTCACGTGTGACTTTGAACTTTTTTCTGTTGCGTCTGTTAAAGTGAATCATTCACACTATCAAGATAG
>NZ_BMBX01000036.1:0-30762 GCF_014634905.1 Sporomusa sp. GT1
TCAAATAGGTTTATTCCTATTCTTGCCAGTAAGGAAGATGTTTCAAACTTATTTACACAAAATTTTCTGTGCCCTCTATCCAGGCACTTAGAGCGGGTTAGTACCGATAAACAAGGCCTTTCAAGGCACAGAAAGGGGCATGTTGAAACTTTCATTTCAACATGCCCCTATTTTTCGGCTGACAAGGATTACAGTTTTCCACCCTCGATGACAATGTCTTCCGGATTAATGGAATCACCGTAAACAGGTTTTAAGGTTGCCTCATAAGCTTTGTGGATAAAGTTTTCTTTAGCAAGGGCTTCGATGTCTTTATTAATCCAGTCAAGCAGGTCTTTGTTACCTTTCTTAACTGCCGGAGCGATGGTATCAAGACTGCCCAGTGTTGAAATGCCTACCGTAAAACCGGCGTTTTCTTTGGCCCAGGCAAATAATAAGGTATTATCCTGTGACAACGCAACACCGCGTTTATCTTTTAGTGCTTCAAAGGCTTGAGTGATTTGGTCGAATTTTAACAGTTCAACCTCCGGGTGATGTTTGGTGAAATAGGTTTCAGCAGTGGTGCCTTTAATAATAATCAGCTTTTTGCCTTTTAATTGCTCAACAGAGGTAATGGGTGCGTCTTTTGCTGAAACTACACCAATGGCAACTTTCATGTACGGGTGGGCAAAATCAACCTTTTGCTTTCTTTCTTCCGTGACGGTAAAGTTAGCTAAAACAATGTCAACCTTGTTGGTTTGCAAATACTCCACTCTGCTGGCCGGTTCGAGCAATACGAACTCGATTTTATTTTCATCACCTAGCAGGTCCTTGGCAAGTCTCTTGGCGATGTATACATCAAAGCCCTGATTTTTGCCATTGGCATCGACAAAACCGAAAGGAGGTTTGTCGCCGAAGATGCCGATTTTAATGGTACCGCGTTTTTTGATTTCCTCAACACTGCTCTTATTTGCTGTTTGTGTACCTTCCTGTTTAGCGTCTGTTGAGGTAGATGAGCCGCATCCGGCCAGGATTCCGACTAAGAATAGGGTACCGAAGACTAACGCAATAATTTTCCTTACATTCACGATAGATCATCCTTTCATTTTACCTTATTTTAATACTGGAATATATTTAAAAATTGCCGGGCACGCTCAGTCCTGGGATTAGAAAAGAATTCATCCGGCGTGGCGGTTTCACATATTTTCCCGGCATCGATAAATACGATCCGGTCAGCTACCGCTTTGGCAAACCCCATCTCGTGGGTCACAATGACCATGGTCATTCCCTGGCTGGCAAGGCCTAAGATAACATCCAGCACCTCGCGTACCATCTCAGGGTCAAGGGCAGCGGTAACTTCATCAAAGAGCATAATTTCGGGATTCATGCACAAGGCGCGCACAATGGCAATTCGCTGCTTCTGTCCGCCGGAAAGCTGACGGGGATAGGAATCCTGCCGGTCAAGCAAGCCCACCCTGTCCAATAATTGCCGGGCTTGTTCCACCGCCTCCTTTTTTTCTCTTTTTTGCACTTTTAAAGGACCGAGAAGAATGTTTTCCAAAACTGTCATATGGGGAAACAAATCATAATTTTGAAAAACCATGCCGATTTGCTGGCGGATTTCCTGCCAATTTGCATCTTTGCCGGCAATGTTCTTACCTGAAAGCTTGATTTCACCTCCTTGAATAGCTTCGAGGCCGTTAAGACATCTAAGCAGGGTACTCTTGCCACAGCCTGACGGTCCTAAAATGACAACAACTTCGCCTTTATGAATGGTAAGATCAATATTGTCCAATACCGTTACCTGGTTGTCGTAGGTCTTATGCAATCCCTTTATTTCAAGCAAAGCCTGAGTAGTTTCTTTGATAATAATGCACCCCTAACTTTCCCATTTGGTTTCTAATTTTTTGGATAATCTCGACAGAGGATAGCAAATAATGAAGTACATCAAGAAAATGAAACCATATACCCAGAAGGAAGCGGTAGGTGCTTGTAAAAGTGACCTTTCAATAATCTGCTGCCCAACTTTCACGACATCAATAACACCAATCATAACGACCAGTGAAGTGGTTTTGATCATTCTTGTCGATAAATTCATCGCACCAGGCAGCAGACGCCGTACGGCTTGCGGTATTAGCACATAGCGGTAAAGTCCCCAGAAACTAAGGCCAAGCGCCTTGCCTGATTCGATTTGATGTTTTGGCAAAGACTCTAAAGCGCCTCGCACAATGTCACTCATTTCGGCAGCGCCCCACAGGCTGAATACCAGAACGGCAACCAGCTCACCATCTAAATGGATATCCAGTAAAACGGTAACGCCGAAATAAACGATGAACAGCCAGACCAGAATGGGTATGATCCGAAAGACTTCCAGATACAGCCGGCATAGCCAGCGGATAATATTTGATTTTGATGTCCTGACTAAACCAAGGATTATCCCGAAAAACGAGCCAAGGATAATGGAGATAAACGCGATCCGGGCTGTTATTAATAAACCGCCGAACAAGCGTTGCATATTAATTCCTTCAAACAGAACTTCAATTCCCGAATTCAGCATAACGTACTCTCCTTTCCAGCCAGGACAAAAAGACAGATAACGGCAGCAGCAGAATGAGATAAGCCACGATCAGCATTAGCAGTGATTCGAAGGTCTGATAATACATTCCGATCAGATCCTGCGTTAAGTGCATAAGCTCCGGTATGGCGATGACGCCGACAATCGAGGTTTCTTTTAATAAAAATATACAGTTTGCGCCCAAGGAGGGCAGGGTTACCGAAAATGCCTGCGGCAAAATGACATAGCGGATGAGCTGCATATTGGAAAGCCCGATACTAAGGCCTGATTCAATTTGTGACTTGCTTACCGATTGGATGCCGGCGCGAAATGCTTCTGCCATATAACTGCCACCCAAAAACGACAAGCCGACAATGGCGCAAGTCTGTTCGCTCAGCATAAACCCTAGTTTTGTCACTCCGTAGTACAAGAAAAATAACTGAATGAGCAATGGAGTATTACGGGAAACCTCTATATAAGCCCGCACCAATGGTTCCAGTCCTTTGGTCTTATAATATAAGACAATACTGCAAAGCAGCCCAATGAATAAAGAGGCGGCTATCCCGGCGAAAGCCAGCTTTAGGGTTAGCCAGGCTGCCTTTTCATATAACGGCAAACTGCTGATGATGAATTCCCAATTAATATTCATGAATGTACCACTCTTTTCTGTTTCGCGTTACTTGTCTGCCAAACAAAAAAAGACCAAGTTCCTTTAAAAATAAAGAAACTTTGGCCTTCAGTATATCTGATCAGCACATATATGTATTTTTTTAAAAGTATAGCCCAACTAAAAGTGTATGTCAAGGGTATTTTTACATTGACATCCTTTGCATTTGGGTCTACAATAAATACAAAATATAAGTGACTATTTGTTGACTGGATAAACCGGAGACAGATTTTTCCCTTGAGGAAAGATCTGTCTTTTTATGTTTTTTAGACTTACTGCCAAATAAAGCGCGAGGTGATAAAACATGGCCAAAGTAGCGGTTGCCAGTACCGATGGGGTAAGCATCAATGAGCATTTTGGCAGAGCAAAAGAGTTTTGGATTTATGAGGTAAATGAGCAAGGAACATACCATTTGCTTGAACGCCGGGAGGTTTTGCCGGCAATACAAACTGATCATAAGCATACTGCCGGTTATGCTGCTGAGCTGCTTGACGATATTGAGGCGGTACTCATCGCCCGCATTGGCCCGCAGGCCGAAGTGGAACTGCTGGCAAAAGGAGTGTTTGCTTTGGAAATTACCGGGCCGGTTGATAAAGCATTGGTATCGTATGGTAAAAGAGGCAAGTATATTCGCAGCAAGCTTGTCCGCAGCCCGGTTGAAGGCAGTTAATTGTCTTAAAATTAGAAGGAGTTGGTGCAGTAATGTATATGTCTCATCTGGAATGCCCTAAATGTAGCGCTAAACATGATCCCCATAAAATTACTCAGTTGTGCCCTGAATGCGGCGCACCGCTATTAGTCAGATATGATTTAAACAAGGTAAAAGCGAATTTGAAAAAAGAAGACTTAGTCAGCCGTAAGCCGGATTTATGGCGGTATCGTGAATTGCTGCCGCTTGTTGACGATAAGTATAAAGTGACTTTCGGTGAGGGAATGACCCCGCTGCTTGCGCTTGATAAGCTGGGCAACAAGCTGGGCGTTGAACTCTATTTGAAAGATGAGGGTATTATCCCCAGCGGCACCTTCAAATCACGCGGTGCAGCAGTAGGTGTTTCAAGGGCCAAAGAATTGGGAGTAAAATCTCTGGCGATGCCGACAAATGGCAATGCCGGCGCTTCCTGGGCAATCTATTCTGCAAAGGCGGATATTGATGCGTATATCGTTATGCCGGTGGATGCCCCCGTGATTACCCGCAATGAATGTGCAATTGCCGGTGCCAAGTTATATTTAGTAAACGGATTAATCAGTGATGCCGGTAAAATTGTCGGCCGGGCTGTGGCGAAATTAGGCTGTATGGATGCTTCCACCCTGAAAGAACCGTATCGTATTGAGGGCAAAAAGACCATGGGCCTGGAGATTGCCGAGCAGCTAAACTGGGAAGTGCCTGACGTTATCTTGTACCCAACCGGTGGCGGTGTTGGTCTGATTGGCATCTATAAAGCCTTCCGCGAATTGCAGCAGCTTGGCTGGATTGGCGACAAAATGCCCCGGATGGTGGCTGTCCAGGCAGAGGGTTGTGCGCCTATCGTTAAAGCCTGGGAAGAGAAAAAGACGGCATCCGAATTCTGGAACAACGCGTCAACCGTTGCTTTCGGTATTACAGTACCCAAAGCCCTGGGGGATTTTCTGGTTCTTGACGCCATCTATCAGACCAACGGCTGTGCTGTTGCGGTTACTGATGAAGCCATACTCAAAGATCAGGCCGAATTGGCAGCGGCGGAAGGTGCGTTTGTTTGCCCGGAAGGTGCGGCAAACTATACCGCTGCAAAAAAGCTGCGTGAGAGCGGCTGGATTAAACCTGGTGAGAAGGTGGTTCTGCTCAATACCGGTGCCGGTTTGAAGTATCCTGATACCGTTCAGGTGGCTGTGCCTGTGCTTGAGCCGGAGCAAGACATTCCAGTATGAACAGATGAGCTTCTTTTTGAGAAGAACAAATAATTACAAAGATAACATTTTATCTATTGACACAGCTGGAACAATATGTTAGTATTGGTTCCACAGATATGGCACTCCTCGTTTCTGGGGCCATTATAAGTTTGGCGCTGATCAGATAGCAAACTGAAGGCCAAAGTTCATAACATGAACTTTGGCCTTTTATATTTCAGCAAAGAGACGGGTAACCGAATGCCTGATAGCATTAGGCTGGCAAATCCGGTATGGGGTTGACAATAGTATAAGGAAACACATGGATAAGTTGACCGGTTAATAAGCTGGAGACGCACATACGCGTTTTCAGCTTTTTATTTATGCTATTGCTATAGCAAATAGCAGGTGAAGTTCATTTTAAGGAGGTGTGGTTTGGATGATTGAATATGTAGTCAGTAATTTCCGCAGAGCGTATCGGGCTAAATGGGAGGCGAAGCCCAAGCCAGGCTGGTTTTCCAGAATACCGCTTGCGCCGGTAGTAAATATATTGGAAAAAACCATGGGTATTATCCTGGTGGTGCTTATCTGGGAACTTACCCCTCGCCTGGAACTTATTGATCCATTTCTTCTGCCGCCCTTTAGTGAGGTAATCCATAGTTTGTTTAATTTAGTTATGACCGGAGAAATCTTTAAACATTTTTCCATTAGTATTACCCGCTCGGCTGCCGGTTTTTTTATTGGCATCGGGATAGCCATTCCCCTGGGAATTTTCATGGGATGGTATAGCAAACTGGAGGAAGTGGTAGATCCTTTGGTGCAGGCTTGCCGTAATTCTTCTGTATTGGCTTTATATCCGGTCTTTTTATTGCTCTTTGGCATTGGGGAGGTTTCTAAAATGGCCATTATTATCTGGGGAACCATTTGGCCGTCTCTGCTTAATACTATTTCCGGCGTAAAAAATACCGATCCGCTTTTGATCAAGGCAGCCCGTTCTATGGGCGTATCTAAGCTGACGCTGCTATATAAGGTAATTGCACCGGCAGCGCTGCCCTCAATATTAACCGGTGTCAGACTGAGTGCGGCCAGTTCGATTTTAGTATTGGTGGCCGCCGAAATGATTGGCGCTAATGCAGGCCTGGGATTCATGATTTTTTACTTTGAAGAACGGTATGCGGTACCCGAGATGTATGCGGGTATCATTACCATGTCGCTTTTCGGTGTTACCGTCAATTATTTGCTGGTCGCCTTAGAGAAACGCCTGACAGGCTGGAAAGAAAAAGTGGCTAATGAATGAGGCTGGCTGCAACCTGTCAGCGCTTTTGGCAGACAGGTGGTGTGTTGGCGAAAGCGCAAGTTAAGCCAGCGGTTGCAGAGAAAAAAGGAGGTGAAATCGTGGTAAATGCATACCGGGAAAAAGGGTGGAAAATCCTGAAAAGGGTAATTGCTATTGGCTTTATTGTTGCGATATGGCAGGTATTGCCATCAACAGGAGTGATTGATCCCCGCAGCTTACCCGCCTTTAGTGCTGTTATTCAAGGGCTGCTGGAACTTATCTTGTCAGGTGAATTGCTTACCCATGCGCTGGCAAGTTTTCAACGTTCGCTTATGGGATTTTTTGTGGCAGTTAGCCTGGCCATTCCGCTGGGGATTTTTATGGGATGGTTTAAACGGGTAGAAAAAATTGTCGACCCGTTGATGCAAATTTGCCGGAATACGGCGACACTGGCGTTGTATCCGGTATTTATCCTGGTTTTTGGATTAGGCGAAGTATCTAAAATCGGCATTATATTTTGGGGCTCTATCTGGCCGATTTTGATTAATACCATCGAGGGAGTTAAAACCGTTGACCCTTTGCTGGTAAAGGCGGCACGCTCCATGGCTATGTCCCGGCTGGGTTTGTTTATTCATGTTATATTACCGGCAGCCGTACCGTCCATTCTTACCGGACTCAGAATTAGCGCCACCCGCTCGCTCATTATATTAGTGGCGGCAGAAATGCTGGGTGCCAGCGCCGGACTGGGTTTTTTAATCTTTGATGCCCAGCACAAATATCAGCCGGAAAAAATGTATGCCGGCATTTTGGTACTAATGATGCTGGGGATGTCGGTCAACTATCTGATTGTAACACTGGAAAGCTATCTTACCCGCTGGAAAGGCACGGCGGAAACTGCCTGATGGCGGAGAAATGCCGGCTTTGGACAGCAAACCAATAAAACGAAGGAGCGAATACCTATGAAAATAGAGGAAGTAATTGATCAAACCCTAATTCCTGCTATTACCGGAGCCACGGTGGTGGGAATCGATATTGGCTCAAGGACAGGTAAGGCGGTATTATTCACCGGCGGTGAATTATTTACTGCCCAAACCCCCACCGGCATCGACATGCAGGAAACCTCGGATGAACTATTGGCAGAATTGCTGGAGGTATCCGGCCTGAAACGGGCGGATATTAGCTATATCGTCGGTACCGGCTATGGCCGGGTAGCTATGCATTTCCCGGAAATACCCCACCAGATTGTGACCGAAATTTCCTGCCATGCCATGGGAGCGCATTACCTTAATGCCGGGATTAAAACCATTATTGATATTGGCGGCCAGGACTCCAAGGGCATTAAAGTCGATCAGGAAACAGGCCGGGTGGTAGAATTCGTCATGAACGACAAATGTGCCGCCGGTACCGGCCGCTTCCTGGAAAAAGTAGCTCAGCTCTTAGACCTGGATTTAAGTGAGCTGGGAAAGGTTGCACTTGAAGCCACTAAGCCGTCAGAAATCAGCAGCCAGTGCGTGGTGTTTGCCGAATCGGAAGTAATCTCGCTCAGAGCCAAAGGCGCTACGCAGGAAGACATTGCCGCCGGTATTCACCTGGCTACCGCCCGGCGGGTGCGCAACCTGTTAAGCCGTATCGGACTTGAACCGGGGCTGGCTTTCTCCGGTGGTGTTTCTAACAATGTCGGCATGAAAAAAGCCATTGAAGATCTGCTGGAACATCCTATCAGCGAATTTAAACTGGACGCCATATATGCCGGTGCCCTGGGGGCCGCTGTACATGCGCAGCATTATCTGGCGGCAGGAGGGCGCGACAGCCAGGAAAGCGGCAGTGGTTTTTCGCTGGAGCTGACTGAACTGGAAAACCGGATAGCCAAGCAGCAGGAGACCATTATTACCGGTGCCGACGGGAAAAAGAAAGTGGGTTATCTGTGCACTTATACACCGCTGGAACTCATTAATGCGGCCGGTGTGAATCAAGTAAGACTGTTTAAGATGGGCAACACCGAAGTGGTTGCCAGTGGCGAGCAAATCACCCAAAGCGTATTCTGCGATTTCACCAAGAGCATTCTGGGAGCATTCAAAGAAGGGGATCCTTTATATAAATCCCTGGATAAAGTGTATACCTTCTATACCTGCGACTGCATAAAGAAGGTAGGCGAAGCCATCGGGGACTTCTTTACACCGGCCGATATCTACATCCTGCCCCGCCTGCGGCATAAAGAGTCCTCGCGGGGATATTACCGGACCGAGATTTTAAATTTCAAGGAAGACCTGGAAAAACTGTCCGGCCATACCATAACCGAGGAAGAAGTGCGGGAACAAATTAAAATCTATAACCAAGTACGGGCGGTATTAAAGCAAATTTCGGATTTGCGCAAACGGGATAACCCGCCGCTCAAAGGCAAGGATTTCCTGGATCTGATTAAAGCCTATTACTACTTACCGCCTGAAGAACTGCTGATTTTGTACCAGGAGCTGTATGACACCCTGTCTGCCGTGCCTGACCAAGGGGCGAAACCCATCAGGCTGATGATGGCGGGGGGGATTGTAGCCGACGGCGACCGGCGCCTCCTGGAACTCATCGAAGATACTGTAGGGGCCAGGGTGGTCATCGAAGACCATTGCACCGGCTCCCGCAATGTAAGTTTCCAGATTAGCGAGGCAGGGGACCCCTATCAGGCCTTAGCCGAAGGGTATCTGGACCAATCACCTTGCACCCGGATGAAACCGCTGCAGGAAAGGGTTGTCATTTCCGGTGATTTGGCACAGGAGTATAAGGCAGACGGGATTCTGTATGTGTATCTCAAATTCTGCCCGTGCTATGGTCAGATCAAGCATGAGTTTTTCCGGCATTATCAAAAACTCGGCATACCGGTTTTGGAAGTGCCGATAGACTATTCGGCCAGTGATCAGGGACAGCTCAAAACCAGACTGGAAGCCTTTATCGAGGTGTTGGGCGAAAGAAGAGGCGTTACCACCGGGGCAGGACGGAAAAATTCCCAGTCGGCGTAAGGATAATGCCGGAAATAGAAGGAGTGAACAAAAATGACAAAAATAGTGGATGTTATTGATAAAAAACTGGTTTCTACTTTTACCAATGATGTAGTTATTGGTATGGACATTGGTTCCCGTACCGGCAAAGCCGTCTTGCTTGCTGAAGGCAAGCTGTACACCGCCATTACACCAACTGCTGTATTTACCCAGCAAACTGCCGACAAACTGTTTGCTGTCCTACTGAAACAGACCGGCTTGAAACATTCGGATATTCAGTATATTGTCGGTACGGGATATGGCCGGATATCGCTTAATTTTGGTGATATTCCCAACAAAATTGTGACAGAAATCTCTTGCCATGCCATGGGGGCTCATGTGCTTAATGCCAATGTAAGGTCTATTGTCGACATTGGCGGACAAGACTCAAAGGCGATTCGGGTAGACCCCAAAAACGGCAAAGTAGTGGAGTTCATTATGAATGACAAATGTGCCGCCGGTACCGGCCGGTTTTTGGAAAAAGTAGCCCAGCTGCTGGATCTGACAACAGAAGAATTGGGGCATGAAGCGCTCAAAGCCACCAAACCGTCAGATATCAGCAGCCAGTGTGTAGTATTTGCCGAATCGGAAGTTATCTCGCTGAAAGCCAAAGGCGAAAAGCGGGCCGATATTGCCGCCGGTATTCATATTGCCACCGCCCGCCGCATTCGCAACCTATTTAACCGGATTGGGCTGGAGCCGGATTTAGTATTTACCGGCGGGGTATCCAATAATGCCGGCATGAAAAAGGCGGTAGAGGAAGTATTAGGCCATGCCATTAGTGAAGTCAGGTTAGATACCATTTATGCCGGGGCGCTGGGCGGAGCCGTTATTGCGCAAAAAAATCTGGCACTGGCAAATGCTGAAAAAGAAGAATTATCAGCTTCAGCCAGTTAACAACAGCAGGCAAGCAAACACATATGGGGGCGTTGAAATGAAAACTCACTTAAAAAGCAATCGGCAAACAAGGATGATTATTACTATCGTACTTTTGGCACTGTCACTATCTGTGTTTGGCTGCTCGAACAAGCAGGAGACGCAACCGACCGCCGGCTCAGGTAAGCAGCCTGATATCATAAGGGTTCCCAGCCCCGGCGATATAACCCGGACGGATATCTATATGATTGCGGAAGAACTAGGCTATTTTGCCGAAGAAGGCATTCAGCTTGAATACGTGGGGAAGGTACCGTCGCCACAGTTAGTTGCATCAGTAGTCGCCGGCAAGATTGATGTCGGTGCCGCGCATATTAACAGAACGATTGCCGGTATTTCGGCAGGTGCCAAGATCAAAGCCGTGGTAGCCGGCACCGAGACTACCCGGGAAATACCGCATATGGTGTATGTGACTTTAGACAATAGTCCGGTGAAAAGTGCTCAGGATATGGTAGGCAAAAAAGTCGGTATTCCCACCATTGGCGGCTGCAACGAGTACACCCCCTATGCCTATCTGAAACAAAACGGCATAGACTCACCGAAAGGCAAGATTGAAGTCATTGTTATGCCGGAAGCAAATCTTGAGCAAGCCTTGCGGCAAGGTAACATTGATGTAGCCGGTTTTCACAAAAACCCCGGTTTTTTATTAGCACGCGGCGGTCTCAAAGTACTGTTTACCGACTATGATGTTTTTGGCACAGTTGGCGGTAACACGCCTTTCTATTTCTCGGAAAAATTCATCAAAGAAAAACCTGATGTGGTCAGGCGTTTTGTCAAGGCGGTGGCTAAGGCCAATGACTGGGCTGACACCAATCAACAACAGGCTATTGATATTACGGTAAAAAGAGCCAAGGTTGATCCCAAATTACTGCGCACCGGTTATTTTGCTCCTAAAGGTCTCATTCAACCGGAAACGGCCGGTATCTGGATTGATTTATTGAAAGAATTCGGTGAAATAAAAAATGATGTGAAACCGGAGCAGATTTTTACCAACGAATTTAATCCATACGCCCAGAAATAGTTTTAACAACAGATGCTTGGGAAAGCGAGGAATACATCATGGATATTGAGGACATTCAAAGTCCAAGAGATTATCTCATCTACAGTAAAGAGGAAGTTCATCACTATTCACCGGCTATCGGCAAGCTGTTAGACCTGTCCACCTCTTATGTTTATGATGCCGAAAAGGCCTATGCGGAGGGGAAGATTAACGCCGTTTGGTCGCGGGCGAGCGGCTGGGAGATTCCGCTGGCCTATGCTTCCGATATTATTCCGGTGGCTTTTAGTGAGATGGGCCGGTTAAGTGACCTGGAGTCAGTCACAATTGCTGAAGACTACTATCAGTTCCCACAAGAAACCTGCTCAATGGTAAAGTGCACGGTTGGTCAGTGGCACAAACGCCGTGGCACTGGTATCAAAAGGATTATTGGCGCCAGTGTGGCCTGCGAACCTTACAATCTGGCCTGGGAACTAATGCGAAAGGAGGACTATGATGTTCATGCCATTGATGTGGTTTACCGGGCCCCTGGCGTAAAGGGGGAGCGGCTGGAACAGTTAGTACAGTTCCTGATTGAACAAATTTACGAAACAGCCCAGTGGCTGACAGGCAGTAAAGAGATCAATGAAGACAAATTAAAAATTGAGATTCTGCGCAAGAACCGCTTGATTGCCAAAGTCCGGAAAGTGCTGGAACTCAGGCTGAAACATCCTTATTATATGCGCAGCCTTCCTTCCATCTATCTGCTCACAGGCTTAAATACCTATTTTGGCAAACCGGCCGAATACGAGGCCGTGCTGGATGACTTGATCAGGGAATTGGAGACAGCGCCTGTTAATCAGCGCGACCTGGATAAAGTCATTCCCCTGGTTTGGGTCGGCAGTGCCGGACAGGAATTTGGCATTTATGAAGCCATTGATCAGGCCGGCGGTGCATTGCTCGGTTTCCGGGGCTATCCTTTTAACAATTATGATGAAACATTGCCGCCGGTGGAGGCATTAGCCCGCCATGTGCTGGGAAATCAGGAAGCCGGAGCTTCCATTTATGTACAAAAGGTTATTGAACAGGAACTGAAAAAAGTGAAAGCCAGAGGCCTGGTTCTCTACGGTTATCTTGGCTGCTCTTATGGCAGTGTTGCCAGGGAAATGTGGCGGGACTATTTTCATAAAAAGGGCTTCCCTAGTATCAACATTGAAGGCACCTTCCAGGTAGGACCGCCTACAGGGCAAATTCTGACAAGAATCAGAGCCTTCGTCGAAATGCTGGCCTAGACGGGAAGATTATAAAATACCTTGATCAAGGAGGATGGTTGTGGAGATAGAAGACATTCAAAGCCAGCGTGAGTATGTTGATTATTGTAAAAAGGTGCATAGCTATTCGCCGGCTGTCAACAAGCTATTGGATTTGTCTGAGGCATATGTGCCTGATGCGGAAAAGGCGTACCGGGAGGGACGGAAGAAAGCCGTTTGGAGCAACGCCTATGGCTGGGAAGTACCGGTGATTTATGCCTGCGATACCATCCCGGTAGCCTTTAGTGAGATGGGGCGGTTAAGCGATAAAGAGGTTATGCTGATTGCTGAAGACTATTACCAGTTTCCGGCAGAAACCTGCTCTATGGTGAAATGTACGGTAGGGCAGTGGCATCTGCGTCGCAACACCAGTACCATCAACCGCATTCTCGGCAATAGCTCGGCCTGCGAACCCTACAATCTGGCCTGGGAGATCATGAAACGGGAAGGCTATGATGTGTATAACAATGACGTGGTCTACCGCGGACCTACGGTGGCAGGCAAACGTCTGGAGGATTTGGTGCAGTTTTTCATTGAGCAGATCTATGATGTGGCCGAATGGCTTACCGGCAGCCGGAAAATTGACGAAGATAAGCTCAGATTTGAAATTCAGCGTAAAAATCGCCTGCTGAATAAGCTAAGGACGGTTTTGGAATTACGGCGGCAGCATCCATTTTATGTACGCAGTCTGGCAACCATCCTGATGCTTAACATCGGCCTGAACAACTATTTTGGCAAACCGGAAGAATATGAGGCGGCCATTGATTTATTAATCGCAGAACTGCAAAATAAGCCGGTTAATCAAGACGATCTAAAGAAGGTTATCCCACTGGTCTGGGCCGGCGGAACCGGTCAGGAATTTGGCATCTATGAGGCTATCGACCAGGCAGGCGGTGCGCTCTTAGGCTTGCGCAGCGTTCCTTTCAAGCTGTACCGGGAAGATGTTGCGCCGGTAGAGTCGCTGGCCAGATGGGTATATGACAATGCCGGCGCCGGTGCCGGCGTGTATGCGCGTAATGTACTGGAACATGAAGTTGACAAACTAAATGCCCGGGGAATAATCCTGTACGGCTATATCGGTTGTTCGTTCGCCAGTGTTGACAGGGAAATGTGGCGCAAATATTTTCATGAAAAAGGCATACCAAGCATTAACCTGGAGGGGTCCTTCCAGACCGGATCACCCAGTGGCCAGGTATTGACCAGAGTAAAAGCCTTCGTGGAAATGCTTGCTTAATAGCACCAGCAGGGCAGAAGAAGGATGTGATGCAATTTGCAACAAAAACACAGGAATTGTTTGCGGCTTGCTGCGATGGTATTGGTTATTTTCATGCTGGCATTGACCGGATGTGCCAAAAAGCAGGCAAATACCAATACGGAAAGCGGCGGAAAACGAGTTGATGTTATTCGGGTGGCCACTCCTAATGCGCCGACAAGTCCGTCAATTTATTATGTGGGGGATGAACTTGGCTTTTTTGCCGAGCAAGGGATAAAACTTGAATACGCCGGTGTTGTGCCTTCCCCGCAATTGGTGGCCGCCGTTGTGGCGGGAAAACTGGATGTAGGCGGTGCTCATGTCAACAGAACCATTGCCGGGATTTCCGCCGGGGCAAAAATTAAGGTGGTTGCGGCAAATACCGAGACCAGCCAAGCCATCCCGCATATGGTTGGTGTAGTTACTAAAAACAGCCCGATAAAGAGCGCGCAGGACATGGTCGGTAAAAAAATTGGCATACCCACTATCGGGGGCTGCAATGAATACACTCCCTATGCCTATATGAAAAAACAAGGAATTGCTGATCCTAAAAGCAAGGTGGAGGTCATTGTTATGCCTGAAGCGCAGCTGGATCAGGCTTTGCGCCAGGGAAACATTGATTTGGCCATGATGCACAAAACCGCTGATTTCATCCAGGAGCGAGGCGAGTTTACCGTTCTATTCAGCGATTTTGATGTATGGGAAGCCATTGGCGGCGCGACACCGGCATATTTTTCCGAAACCTTTATTAAAGAGAAACCCGATGTGGTTAAACGTTTTGTTGCCGCAGTGGCAAAAACCAACAACTGGGCCAATGCCAATCCGGACAAAGCTATTGAAATTACCGCTAAAAGAGCCAAGGTTGATCCTAAGACAATTAAACCTGGTTATTATGCTAAAGATGCTGTGATTTTGGAAGAAACAGTTACTGTCTGGATTGATTTGCTTACCGACTTCAATGAGATCAAGGCCGGTATTAAGCCGGAACAAATTTATACTAATGAATTTAATCAACAGGTAAAAAAATAGTGTATTTTTAACTTATCCAAAGCGCTGGTCGACATACTGGAAACAGGCAGTTGTACGGGATACCTGGAAAGTAACAGGCAATTATAAATGATGTTGACTGGTTGATTACTATTGACTAAATGCTGGCGTAGCCCCTGGCAGGGAACGCCGGCATTTTATTTTTTTTACCCTAATTGGGAAGCATAATTTTACATAAAATAAACGCAGATAACTTTGTTCCTTCGGTATGGTAATAGTCATAATAATATTGTATTATGTGTAAGGAGATAGCCTATTAAAAAGTGCAGTATGACTAAGTGACTGAGGTGAGTTATTTGCCTATACTGGATACATATACAATTTATTTCTTGATATTTATGGGAAATCTCGTTATGTGTTTGATGCTGCTTATATTCGCCAAGACTACCGGTTTTGAAGTCTTAATGCGGTATTATACCTACGCAAAGCTGCTGCAAACTTCAGGTGCGGGCGTATTACTTTTTAGAGGGATAGTGCCGGTTGACTTCTCTGTTATTGTGGGCAATGGGCTTGTTTTTCTAGGTATTGCCTTAGAAGTCTGTTGTATTGTTCATATCGACAGAGTGCCGCTGAAAAGTGTGGTAAAACGCTGGCTGCAAGTGGCAGCCGGATTGGCTGTGGGATTTGCGCTGCTTTATCTTGCAGGAGCTAACATCGGCATCAGAGCTTTTATTAGTGCTATGTCCATAGCCGTGTATTCGTTGGTGGCGGCTGCCGGACTTTTCTTTCGCAGCAATAGTACTAACTTACGCAGAGTAGTGGCATTGTTTTTTTTGATTTTAGCCGCCTGTCAGGTTGTACGGGCTTTGTATGCATTCTCGCTGGGACCCAATCATGCGCCATTTTCCCTTTCTTTATCACAAATGTTTGCGTTCATCAGTATATACTTACATATGTTGATAAGCACAATGTCATTTTTACTAATGAGCCGTGAAGTTATTGACATAAGATTGCAGGAAGCGGCTACCAAAGATTTTCTAACAGGCATTTATAACCGGGCGCAGTTCATGCAAATGTCGGAAAAATTGTTATCATTAATGATCCGTCAGCAAAGGCCGGTCACAGTATTTATGATCGACTGTGATAATTTCAAGGCTATCAATGATACGTACGGACATGCTGTTGGTGATAGCGTATTGGTTAATTTTAGCCAAGATACGCAGGCCATCCTGCGTAAGGAGGATTTATTCGGCAGATACGGCGGTGAAGAATTTATTATCTTTTCTCCCAACACCACAGACAGCGATGCACTTATCATGGGGAAAAAGATCCAATCAGCAATACTGCTAAGTGCTGCCGGTGACTTAACTATTCCTAAGTATACTATCAGTATCGGGACGGCCACTATGATTCCGGAGACACTTGCCGATATGGAAAAGTTAATTAAACGGGCTGACCAGGCCCTGTTACAAGCCAAAAGAAACGGACGCAACCAAATTGTTCAATTTTAATGAACCATAATAGTGGGACGAGGGGACAGGTCCCTTGTCCCACTAATTATGCCTAATACAGGGGATACCATCAGTTTTGCCTGTGAGAAACTGGCCGAGTAACTGCCCCGTTTTTGTGGCCTCCTCCCACACCGGCTGTGTTTCAACAGCAACACAGTGGTCTTTGGAGGCCTTAATTTCCCGGGAAAATATGTGGGGTATGCCACTATTCTTACAATTATCGCCATAGCCACAGGTAAGACAGGGTACATTACCCTCAATCTCAAACTCGGCTACATGATGCATTCTTTCCATCTGTAGTTCTGTCGCCATAGCGTTGAGGGCTGCAGCTCTAACTTCTTTAAAAAGGCCTGAAACAATAGTGACAGCATATTTATTCTCGTTTAGGCTATGCAAGTGTCTCATTGACCAGAGTCTTTCCAAAAAAGCTTTGGTAAAGGCATCCAGCAGTCTGTAAGGCGTATAGCCGCCAATTACCACTGCCTGTGCTTCCCTCATTTTTTGTGCTATAGCAGGAAAATCATCATTAATTTTACAGATGTTGTCTTCAACACATGCTTTACAGGCTAAACAGGGCCGGACATGTACATTACTTAGTTTTATAAATTCGAATTCCAAGTTACTTGCACGTAACACCTGCAATAGTAAACGGTCGGTATTGCTGTTTATGACAGGACTTCCAGATATGCCTAGTATTTTCATATGGATCATTCTCCTTTTATAGATTCATTGCATGTATTTTAATCATACTTTTTAAAAAAACGGATGAAGTATAATTAATTGAATAATTGTAAAACAGTTTACAGATTTTTACGTCTGTTTAAGGTAAAATAATAGTTACAGTAAAAAAAGACAGGCACTTATTTCAGATGGGTGAAAAGCAGTTTTTTGAGATTATCAAGATCTACTGGCACAATCTCAATAGGCACTTCAGTGTATTCGAAAAATTCCAATATAGCTTCATCTTCTAAAGGAATAAGACCGGTATCAAGCAGAACAATACGCTCGTAGAAACCAAAGTTCTGACGTGCATCAATCTTATCCCATTTGAGTTGTCCGATAAATATTTTGCGCCAGTTTTCCAGCCAGCCGCTTGTTATATAGAAAGTTCGGCCTTCGGCATCAAACTCTTTTAATTTATCGCCAAGCAGTATTTCAATGCAGTTTTTTGCTGCTAGAACATTTACACCGTAATTAGCTGAGATGAGCTCCAGTTCCGGATGGCACATGCTGCCGAAGCCCAGTAGCACGTCATCGTTACTGCCAATCTCATCTAATGCAGTTTTTATAGAAGTTTCCATTTTTTTTAAGTCTGCGTGCAAGCCTGCTTCGAGATAGTGAATTTCAACATTTTGTTTTGTTCTTAGAAGCTGATCGATTTCAGCACGCAATATTTCACAACACAATAGTTTAGTCACCAGGATAACCTCCCTTATTTTTATTATTTAGGATAGTTGGATACGGACTATTCGACCACTGCGGCATAGGCCTCTTTGCGATTTTAATTATATACTTATAACCTACTGAAAAGATGTAAACCATTTAACAAAATGGGAAGATTATGACAAATAAATCTGATTTCATTATTCTCAAAAGAGTTTCAAAATAAATTGATGCTGAGGGTTGGAAAACGAATTATGAATACCAAACCATGTTTATGTTTACGTGACATTGAGCTGTTTTCCGGTTTGAGTTTAGAATTTTTTAAGCATATCTGTTTTGCCACTAATAAGCAACAGATTAAGAAAGGTCAAGTTTTGTTTCAACAAGGAGATGAGGCAGATCATATTTATGTTATCAAAGAAGGCCGGTTTAAATTATCGCGTATAACAGAAGACGGAAATGAGTCAATCCTGCATATTATGGGTACAGGCGAGCTGTTAGGGGAAACAGCATTATTTAGACCTGGTGCCGTTCAATTGGCAACAGCAATTGCATTGGAAGAAGCTAAAGTTTGCAGTATTGATCGTTGGACTTTCGAGAAGATAATAAAAAACCAACCCGATTTGGCTTGGGAAATGATAAAAAATCTGGGTAACCGGCTATATACTATTTGGGAGCAAGTATCTGAAACCAATAGGCAGTCAACTCTGGAGAAAATATTGAGTTTAATGCTGCGCCTATCGCGGGAGCACGGTGAGGCTTGTGCCAACGGAATCCGGATTACAATTCCATTAACACAGCAGGAAATTGCCGCATTGGTTGGTTCATCGAGAGTTATGGTTTCGCAATCTATAAAAGAATTGACAGATAAAAATTATCTTTATCGGGAAAAAAGATATTATATTCTAAAAAATAAATGTTTTTAGCTCTGAGAATTGTTAAATACTTGACAGCTTATCCTCATATCACCGGGTATGATAGTGCTATAGCCCAATAACGACAAAATGAGGAGTGGTAATCATGAATCAAGAGCTAAAAACCAGTAATAATCTTGTTACACTTACCAATGAAATGAAGGAGGCTATTTTGGCATCTCCTTTCATTGCCCTAACCTCTGTCTCCAAAGCCGGCGTGCCCCATTTGATTGTAGTTGGTAAAGCTAAGAATATAGTCAATGACAGCCAGTTAGTTTTTGGTGTGTACAAAATGGAAACAACGCGCCAAAACTTGGCTGAAACCGGCTGCTTGCAAGCGGCAGTGGTTTCAGGAAAGGTAGGTTACCGTTTTACTGGCAAGGCAGTGGTTCAAAACGACGAAGTTATACTTTCCATTGAGCAAGTTGCTGCTTTGTTATAAGCGTCTAATAATGAATTTGATATTGACATAAGATAAGGACAGTCAGAATACCTCTGACTGTCCTTATCTTATGTTTACTCCGGCGGCGGACACTGCCAATCAATTCTTGGGACAGGGTTTCTTGTCCCAAAAGAAAAAGCTGCTATATCAATATGCGAGAGCTTATACTGCAAATAGGACAAAATATGTCTTATTTGCAGTATAATAGTAGCGGTGATAAAAAAATGAAAATGAACAGGCTGTTTGAAATAACCATCATATTGCTTAATAAGGGATCGGTTACGGCTAAGGAACTGGCCGGCCGTTTTGGCGTTTCCGCCAGGACAATTTACCGGGATATCGATGTGCTTTCCGCTGCCGGCGTGCCGGTGTACACAAACAAGGGCAATGGCGGGGGCATACACCTCCTGGAAAACTATGCAATAAACAGGGCGCTGATTTCCGAGCAGGAAAGCGAGAACTTGTTGCTGGCCATTAAAACGCTGCAGGCCACGCAATATCCGGAATTGGATATGGTATTGGAAAAAATGGGGGCTATATTCAAGCATGCAGCAGATCATGACTGGGTGGAAGTCGACTTTTCAGCGTGGGGCAGTGCACCTAATGACAAGAACAAATTTAACGATATAAAACGAGCTATGCTGCAGCGTCAGGTTCTGTGTTTTGATTATGTTAACGGCGAAGGGCATAAAAGCTGCCGCTTGGCAGAACCGGCAAAACTGCTTTTTAAAGACAATGCCTGGTATTTAGTAGCTTACTGCCGGCAGCGTCAGGCGCAAAGAACCTTCCGGCTTTCACGCATGAAGAATGTAAAAAACCTGACAGAAACATTTATGCCCCAAGTATTGCCACAGCCGCAACAGGCGGAAAGTAAGACTGGAAAACAGTCGCTGGTTTCATTGAAGCTGCGTTTTCAGGCCAAGGTCTTAAATCGGCTTTACGATTATTTTGATGACTCGCTTATTACTCATAATGCCGACGGCAGTTTTACCTTAGAAGCGGTAGTGCCGGAGGGTGAATGGCTGTATGGCTATATTCTCTCGCTTGGCAGTTTTGTTGAAGTGCAGGAGCCGGAACATGTCCGCCAAATTATAGCAGACCGCTTAAAGCAAGCTTTTAAAATTTACGAAATATAAATTCAAATATGACATACTGTTGTCTTATTGCTTCGTGTACAATAAAGAAAAATAACAAGGTGATGTATTGAATGAATAGCGTGTGGGACACAGGGACAGGTTCCTTGTCCCAAAAGGAAAAGCTATCGGATCCGAGTGGGACAAGGAACCTGTCCCCTTGTCCCCCTTGTCCCGATGTGTGCACCGAATAAAATAATTGTAAAGGGGAAGATAATATGACTGGTAATTTACCGCCGCTTATTGCCGCATTTGTGGAGGCAAAAAATGCTTATGACAGCAATGCCTTTGCTGCTTGTTTCACAGAAGATGCTGTCGTGTACGATGAGGGACGGGAGATGGTGGGGCCGGCAGCCATTAAAGAATGGAATGAAGCCAGTAACAGAAAATATCAGGATACGCTTACCGTTTTAGAGTTGGTTGAATTCAGCGATGAGACTGTTCTTACCGCGCAGGTAGCCGGTAATTTTGTGGGCAGTCCGGTTTCACTGGACTTTCATCTCGCCATCCGGGCCGGCAAAATTAGCCGGTTAGCGATTGATTTTACCGGCGATCAAGCCTAGTAGGGTGATAACCCTAATCCTGTGGACACTGACGGGAGATTTTTCTCAGTTTTAAGGTTGGCACGCTACTAGTATAAGGCGCGGTATTGATGTTATCTATAAAGGAGTAAAGAAATGATTACAAACAATCTGCTTCTCAAGTTAAAGGACAGAAGCGGTGCCAATATTGAACAGGTGCGGTCTGCACTTTTAAGTATGCGCGGGAAAATTGAATTTCTGCGCGATCTCAAGGTGGAAGTGAACATACGGCAGGGGGCGGCCGCCTATGATATCATAATGATTGCCCAATATGACTCGATGGCCGGTTTTGAGGCGTATCTGGTGCATCCGGTTCATGTCGAAGTAAGCCAATATATTGCCAGTGTACTGGCAGCCAGCGCGTCGGTTTGTTATGAATCCTGAGCGGAAAGTATTCACACATTACGGTTTTCCCTTATATATGCTATAATAAACTCAATAAGCTGGGAATAGGCAGCTAGGGTTCCGCCTGCGTGAGCAGGGACCGCGACCGAGCGCTGCAGCCCTGTTCCAACCGGACAGGGGCACCTATTGGCACAAAAAGCCCGAGGGGGATAGCTTGGCGTACTTGGTGTGCGTCAGGATATCTCCTGCGGGCTTTTTAATTTTATAAGGGGTGATTTTATGCTGGCCGAAAGATATGATGTGTTTTTAATTGACCTGGACGGAGTCATGTATGTTGGCGATGAACTTCTGCCAGGCAGCAGGGAAGCCGTTGAAGCACTGAGGAGAATGGGCAAACAAATCTATTTTCTTACTAATGATCCGCGTTACTTACGTCGGGAGTTCTGTGAAAAGTTACTGCGGCTGGGAGTTAGCGCACAGGAGGAGGAATTCATTACACCTGGCTGGACGGCCGCTCATTATCTTGCTCGGCACGGTATCCGGCGTGTTCAGGTGATTGGTACCGCAAGCCTGCGGGCGGAATTTGCCAACCAGGGTATTCAGGCAGTGACAACCGGCGAATGTCAGGCCGTGGTTGTCGGCTACGATGAGCATGCGACTTTGACGGAGGTTGAGCAGGCAGTCCGGCAAATTGAAGAGGGCGCCTTGTTTATCGCCACCAACCCTGATTTGTCGTTTCCCGGCAAGGAGGGACGGCAGCTGGCTACGGGAGCTATCGTGCAGGCTATACAGGCAGCCAGCCGCCGGATTCCTGTTATCATCGGCAAACCGTATCCGCCCATGTTTCAACAGGCATTGCACAAGGCCGGCAACAGCAGCCGGACAGTCATGATTGGCGACAGTCCGGACACCGATATTCTGGGCGCGCATCAGTGTGGTCTTGATGCCATCTTGGTAGAACGGACTGCCTGCCGTTATCCGGCAGCGAGCGATTACCGGCTGCCCAATGCCAGGATCACCACTCTGCTGGAACTGTTTCAACACAGCTCTGATTTCCGGGAGTGGCGCGATCCCGGCTTTCCCTGGCCAGATACGATTGAGCCCGGAGTCACTGCGGTAATTCTTAACAGTCAGGGTGAGGTGCTTCTGGTTGAACGTGTGGATAACGGACTCTGGGGTTTGCCGTCAGGTCATGTGGAAAAGGCTGAGACGGTTACTCAGGCCATTGTCAGGGAGATCTGCGAGGAAACCGGATTGGCTGTAGTTGTTGAAAAATTAGTGGGGGTCTATTCAGAACCTGCAACACAGGTTTTCAGCTACCCGTCAGGCAAACGCACTCATTTTATCACGTTGTGTTTCCGCTGCAGTATAACAGGCGGCCGCCTGCGGGCCGATAAAAATGAGGTCAGCCGGGCAGCCTTTTTTGCTGTTGATGAATTGCCTGCAAACCTGCTGCCAATGCACCCCCAATGGCTGAAGGACGCCTTGAACAAAGCGGCTGCAGCCGTAATCAGATAGCAGGCAATTGCAGTTTACCATTTTTAGCTGGACTTTTGACCATTCATTGGCTTTCCATACAGTCTCCCGTTCCCTATATGTACGTTTTTAAATAACTTTAAATTGATTTAAAAAGGAATTCAGGTTTCTTAGGCGAATTTTACATTTTGTAACGAGGGGAGGTAATATAATGAAATTAAGCAAATATTTTACTTTGGTTATACTTTTGGTTAGTCTTGCCATACTATCCGGCTGTTCCGCACAGCAACTTTCGGCAGATGAGGTGCAAAAGTTTGCTAACCCTATAACTGAAGATATGCTGTTAGCGATGAATGAAGATGATTACCCCCGGTTTTCCCGGGATTTTGATGAGCAAATGAAAACTTCTTTAAATGAAGCACAATATAAGAATACTATCAGACCAATTAAAGCTAAAATTGGAAGTTATTTATCAAAGGAATTTATTTCGACTGAGAATAAAGACGGATATACGGTGGTGCTGTATAAGACCAGATTTTCGCAAGAGCCTGATGATGTAATTGTAAGAAGTGTGTTTAGTGATAAAAATGGGAAGAAGTATATATCGGGATTTTGGTTAGATTCTTCCAAATTACGCAGTAATTAGCATAAAATGCGATGTATGCCGAATAATAAGCTGCCAATGAGCGAAATAGGAAGAGGTAAATAAAAAACATAGGATGCGTGTTACTAAAGGACTCCTGAAATCATCAGGAGTCCTTTAGTAATTGCCAGGCGGATAGTCTGGCAGCTCGGGATGCGTTTTTGGGGGAGTTGTTTTCTTAGCAGGTTTAGTTTATCATTGGCATATATAGTCGCATTTTATGGTATTTCAGGTGCTTTTTGGGTTGAAGACATTATGCAGTTGGGTTCAGACAAATTAATTTTATACGAAGGTAGGGTTAAAATGTGAGTATTAGAGTTATGGTTGTGGATGATTCACCGTTTTCTCGCACACTTTTGGCAGACAGCCTACAGCAGGAAGGCTGTGAGGTCGTTGGCGAAGCAGATTCCATTGAATGCTTGATCGAGACGTACAGGCAATGTAAACCGGATATTGTGACAATGGACATTGCCATGCCTGGGGCTGATGGCTTCGAATGCAGCAGGGCACTGCTTGCGCATGACCCGAAAGCAAAAATAATTCTGGTCAGTTCAATGAAGGATGAGGAGACTGAAGCCGAGGCCCGTCGTTGCGGCGTAGTTGGCTATCTGCAAAAACCTGTTGAGGGCGAAGTGTTAAAGAAGGTTATTGAAGGAGTTATGTCTCCGGACGTTTTATATAATAATCTGCAAAGCTGGAGTATCGACATTTTTAAAGAAGCTCTCGGACAGAGCATAACCCGTATGACAAAAACCACGGCAACTTTTGTTGAAGCAGAGTGTTCGGAAAAAAACATATCACAAGGCATTACAGTGGTTATTGGCATAATTGGACATTATCCAGGGTCGATGATTTTAGACATATCAAAGGAATCGGCAGAGAAAATGGCAGAAGTCATTCTCCGGCGGCCGGCAAAAGGCCAAGATGAGGTTGTGGCAATGGGGGCAGAATTTGCTAACGTAGTGGGTGGGATTGCTTGCTCAATGTTAAATAAAAAGGATAAAGCTTTTAGCCTCAGGGTATCTCCCCCCAGTGTGTTCTATGGAGCGCAGACCGAAATCGCCAGTCCTGGTATTCGGCTTCACTGTTTGTATGCGGACAGTGATTTTGGCAGAATCTATCTGGGAGTTGGCTTTAAGAAGGGGTCGGTATTGTGGATGTAACTATGATTAATCCTATCCTGGAGGCTTTTGTCAGCATAGTCCCGCAGCTTGGCTTTCAAAAAGTAGAAAAGAAAGGGATTTCTTTAAAAGGGTCCATTTTAACTTATCAAGGGGTTCTTATTAATATTGGTGTTGTTGGTCCGCTAAAAGGCGCAGTCCTCATTGGCATGGATCTTGATTCAGCTAAACAGTTTGCTTCCAAGATGATGATGGGAATGGAAGTGCCTGAATTAGACAGCCTGGCTCAAAGCGCTATTTCTGAAATGGGGAACATGGTTTGTGCTAATGCTTGCACAAATTTTGCCAAGGTAGGCATTGACGGGCTGGATATATCACCGCCTACTTTATTGATTGGCAATGATGGGCAAGTACGACTGGCGGTGTCTGAAGTCCTTGTTGTTAATTTGACTGTGGACGGCATACTTGTAAATGTATACTGCGGATTATACAAGTAGAAGCACTCGGATTAAACCAATAATGGAGCAGTGAGGCTATACACAGCGTGTTATTTTTTTCAGGAGTTACTGTTGTGACTTATATGCCGAGGCAATAGCCTCTTGTATCATTTTGGGGGTAATCCCTTCTGTCCATTTATCAAAATAGCAGGGATAGCTGGTTCCACAGGTCTTGCATTCTATAGATTGATTGGCATCCTTCTGTTCCCGTTGATCATACATATAGGGAAGAAGCTCGTTGGTGTTATTAAGTCCGGGGGCATTCCCATCTATCCTGTAGGAATACTCATAAGTAGCCTGGTATTTTAGTGTAAAATGGTCAGCGCTGCAAACAGGACAGATAACACGAGTGGTATGGTGCATAGTTGTCACCTCTATTTTAAATATGCCGATATGGTTTTGCCTTTCTGAGGAACTGGGTAGCCTATTGCTATTATGTCCATAAATAACAGACTAATGCTGGATAGCTGAAGCGTGGGGGTAGGGTACGGGTTGGAGCTTTGCTTTTTTGTGTCGTTGTTTATATGCTATGCAAATAAGTTTGTAATATTTTTTTATAATCAACGTCACTTGGTGGGAGCTTGCCATTGGTAATTACAAATTTAATTTTATCATCGGTACTCGGCACTACTCCTTTTTTATTTAATATATCTGCCAAATGATTTATGGTTCCAACAGTTCCGTTAAAAAAAACAGTTTCTGTTGTAAACGATTTTTGCAAAGCTTTATTAAATAATGGGAAATGTGTACAGCCAAGAACAACAGCACCATAATCAGCTATTGTTAATGGTGTAAATTCTTTTTGCAAATACTGATATACAGCTGAAGTGTCAAACTCAAACTGTTTGGCAAAATCCACCAAGCGGCCTAATGCCATCGTATCAACCATGTCTGTCGCATCAAGTCTATGAATTAATTGATGAAATTTTTCCTCACGCAAAGTAAGGCTGGTTGCCAGGACCAATACCTTTTTGCCTTTTTCTTTACAATAAGCAACAGCTGGTTTTACAGCAGGTTCCATGCCAATGATCGGGAAACTATATTTCTTTCGCAATTTCCCGACAGCAACACTTGTTGCCGTATTACAAGCGATCACCACGGCATCTACGTTGATTTTATCCATATAATCCATACCGTTTTGGACGTATTGTTTTACTTCACTTTTTGTCTTTTCCCCATAAGGCAAATGCTCAATATCAGCATAGTAAGTGTAATCAGCAAACGGTAGTATTTTTAAAGCGTGACCAAGAACCGTTAAACCGCCAATACCAGAGTCAAAAAAGCCGATTTTCATCCTAAATCCCTTCCTAGTTTCAATTATTGTACTTATACTATCATGAACAACTCTGTCAGAGCATGGAACGCTGATGTGCAAAAATAGTACCTGTATACTTATAATATCATAAACTGCCTGCCGGTAGAAATCTTGCTCCCCAGACACTGCATAAGGTTATGTTCCAAAATATAATGAGAAACTCTTTACAGCAGGAGGCATATGCCGTATAATACCATCATAACCTGTAAGTGTAAGCCAACCAATTATCTGGTGGCGGCTGACTAGTTAACACACTAGAGGCCGGGAAAATGCTTTTTTAAAAGCATTTTCCCGGCCTTTTCGTATTTTCAGCAAATACGCATTTTATGTTCAGAAAGAAGGGTAACAGATGAAAAAAGCAACCATATGGCTTCCGGTTTTATCGATTATTTTGGCTATTATTGTGGAAAGCTTCCTGGCAAATGGCGGCAGGCACACACCGGTACAACATCCTTATTTTATTTATTTACTGCTATGTTTTCTTATAGGTTTTGCAACCGTTACAGTGGCCTCCTATTTTAATGTGAAAGCAAAAGCATGGATTGAAGAACAGGCTTTATTTGTTGCCGCAACCATTCTATTTCTAAACATACTTAATATTGTAACCAAAAAACTGGGCTTATTGCCGGTTATCTACTTTCCGTCCCTGGATAAAATCCTGGGGGTTATTGTCGAAGACCGGGAATTTCTCGCCCTGTGTCTTGCCTCCTCCGGCAAACTGCTTTTTACCGGATATTTTTTTGGAGCCATTGCCGGGTTCGCTACCGGTATTGCCGTAGGGTTCAGCAAAGGGGCCGGTTATTGGATAAACCCGCTGATTCGTGTTTTGGGACCTATTCCTTCAACCGCCTGGATTCCGCTGGTGCTTATCAGCTTTCCCACCACATTTTCCGCCAGTGCCTTTTTGATTGCGCTTGCCGTTTGGTTTCCGACAACTGTAATGACAAGCAGCGGGATTTTAAATGTGCAAAATGCGTATTTTGAAGTATCCAGTACACTGGGAGCCGGAAAATATTATCAAATATTCAAAGTAGGTGTTCCTGCCTCCATGCCCCACATGTTTATCGGGCTATTTAACGGGACTTGCGCCTCGTTCATCACGCTGATGACGGCAGAAATGCTGGGGGTCAAAAATGGTATTGGCTGGTATATTAACTGGCAGAAGGAGATGATGGCCTATGCGAATGTCTATGCAGGACTTATCTTGATTGCCATTACTTTTTCCATCCTTATTACACTATTATTCAAAGTACGCGATTATGTACTTGTATGGCAGAAGGGAGTCATAAAATGGTAGGGGAAATAAAGATAGAAGGAGTTGTTAAACGCTTTCCCCAGCAGGATGCAGAGGATGTTGTTGCCCTCAGCGGTATTGATCTAACCATTGAAGCCGGTGAATTTGTATCGCTCATTGGACCTTCCGGCTGCGGCAAATCAACGCTGCTGCGGCTGATTGCCGGACTAAACGGCGCTGATGAAGGGAAGCTGTATATTGATAATGAGGAAATCAGCCAACCCTCTTATGAACGCGGGCTGGTGTTTCAAAATCCTATGCTGTTTCCCTGGTTGAATGTCTATGATAATGTGGCCTTCGGTTTGAAAGCCCGCAGCGTATATAAAGAAAGTAAACAGGAAGTTCATAAATTTATTGATTTGGTGGGATTATCAACTTTCCATAAATCATATCCTCATCAGCTTTCCGGCGGTATGGCACAGCGGGCATCCCTGGCAAGAGCTTTAGTGAATTATCCCAAGGTGCTGCTGCTTGATGAGCCGCTTGGTGCGCTTGATGCATTTACGCGCATGAACATGCAGGACGAATTGCTCCGCATTTGGCAGGAACGGCAAACCACCATGATTATGGTGACACATGATGTAGACGAAGCAATATACCTGTCAGACCGTATCATTGTTATGACCCCAAGACCGGCCAAGATAGAAAGCTGCATTAAGGTAAAGCTGTCAAGGCCCAGAGCCCGCAGCAATCCGGAATTTTTACATTTGCGCTCAAAAATTTTAGGGATACTGAATTACGCCGGCAATGAAAAAGAACCCGGTTATTATTTATAAGAGGTGAAAGTATGAACAGGAAAAAACAGATGAGTGTAATTGCCTTGACAGTAATTTTTGCACTGATATTAACGGCCTGCGGACAAAAACCGGTGACCAAGGCGGACGACTTTGTGCTGAAAATCGGTTACACCGGCAGCTTGTGTGAAGCTCCGGTGCACATGGCTGTGGAAAAGGGCTTTTTTGCCGAGGAAGGTTTGAAGGTTGAACTGATTAAGCTGGCCCCTGGTACAACATTTGAAGCCGTTACCGCCGGTAAGATCGATGCTGCTTTTGGTTTGCTGGCCAGCCTGATGCAGCCGCTTTCCAACGGATTGCCGATTAAGGTTACCACCGGTTTGCATACCGGCTGCGATAAGGTGCTTGTGGCCAGCGACTCCGGGATTAAGACCCTGGCAGATTTAAAAGGTAAAAGGATAGGGGTTCCCAGTATGACCAGCAGCCCGATTATTTTTGCCAAACGGGCGCTAGCCGATGCCGGTGTGGGCGTAAGTGAAAAAAACATGGAAGTAGAGTTTGCTGTATTTAATGCCAGTGATCTTCCCATTGCTTTGAAAAACGGCTCGGTGGATGCACTGGCGATGAATGACCCGACGGCAGCCGTAGCCCAAAAAGAATATGGACTGTTTACGCTGGTTGACTCGGCATTGACCGAACCCTATAAACATCAGTATTGCTGCTCGGCATTTGTCCGGGATAATATAGCCAGCGATTATCCGGAAATTGCGGCAAAATATACCCGGGCTATGCAGAAATCCAGTGCCTGGATCCAGAAGAATCAGGATGAAACCGCAAAAATTCAGGTTGAGAAAAAATGGGTTGCCGGCGACGCTGCTTTCAATGCCGAAGTATTAAAAACCTATAACTATATTCCTTCGGTTAAAGGGGCTTACGATGCCTTTGGCATAACAGCAAAACAGTTGCAGCAGGTGGGTATGCTGAATAGTAGTGTGGATGTGGAAGCCTTGCATAAAAACAGCTTTATCTTTTTCAAAGATGTGCAGGACACTGTTCAATAGTATATAATACGGCAAGTTGGCTGATTGGCAGGATGCTGAAGGCTAAGTAGCAATACTTTAGCTTTCGGCATTTTTCATGTAGTTAGGTTCTGTTTTAAAGTAATGGCAAGAGGAGATCGTTACGCCTTATGGGGAGCAAATGGGAGATACAAGCTAAACTTACTGCCAACAGCAAGCTGATAGTGCGCGCTTTGCGCCATCGCAATTACCGTTTGTTTTTTACCGGTCAGACGATTTCCATGATTGGGACCTGGATGCAGGATATCGCTATAAACTGGCTGATTTACGAGTTAACCGGATCGCCTTTGATGATCGGGATGGTTAACTTTTGCAGTAAAATTCCCGGGTTTATGTTAGGGCCGTTTGCCGGTCTGATTGTGGACCGATTTAATAGGCGTAGAATCATAATTTTTACTCAAACCATGTCAATGCTGCAGGCGTTGACTATGGCCATACTGGTATTGACTGGCCGGGTCGAGGTCTGGCATGTTATGGCATTGGGAACTTTGCTTGGCTGTATCCAGGCCTTTGATCTGCCTGCGCGCCACGCATTCATTGTTGATATGGTGGATGACCGGGACGATATGAATAATGCCATTGCCTTAAACTCGATTATTATTAACACAGCGCGGCTTGTCGGCCCGTCTGTGCCGGAATTTTAATTGCCATTGTGGGAGAAGGCATTTGCTTTTTGTTGAATGCAGGCAGCTTTATTGCGGTAATCATGGCTTTAATGGCTATGAAGATCAATACCGGACCAGAGGAACCTAGCCGTCGCTGGTCAATTGGTCATGAATTACGGGAAGGGTTTTCCTATGCTTATCACTTTCTTCCCATCCGCTATTTGTTTTTTTTACTGTGGATTATCTGTTTTTTAGGAATGCCGTATATTGTGCTTATGCCAATTTTTGCCGATCAGGTTTTGGGCGGCGGCTCTACCATGTTAGGTTTCTTGTTTTCGGCTACAGGGCTGGGGGCCATCTGTGGCGCTTCCTTTCTGGCGGCGCGTTCCCAGGTCGCCGGGCTGGAGAATATTACACCGGCGGCGGCAGGCTTATTTGGTTTGGCACTGGTGGTGTTCTCACAAAATACCTCGGTTTGGCTGGCTTTGGGTATTATGTTTTTTGCCGGTATTGGCATGATTATGCACAGCATAGCAACAAATACACTGCTGCAAACGGTGGTCGACGATGGCAAGCGGGGACGGATTATGAGTATGTACTCGATGGCGTTCCAGGGCTTGACACCGCTAGGCAGTCTCCTGGCAGGTTTTTTGGCACAACAGATTGGCGCTCCGGCGACAGAATGTATTTTTGGCAGTGTCTGCGTAATTGGCGCCATGGTGTTTTATAACTGTCTGCCAAAAATGAAAGCACATATGAGTGTTATTTACAATTAACATATAAAAGGATAGCAGGAGCATTCCTGTAACGAACAAAAAAGAGTTTTGAACAAAAAAGTACCTCCTGTTAGAATACAGGGTGTAAGGCTT